>CP066204.1:0-311250 GCA_016237705.1 Aerococcaceae bacterium zg-252 | reverse complement strand
TTACATATAGGTTGTGCCGAATCTTACGGTATCACTATCATTGCCGAAACTATTAAAACACTAATGACAAAATATCCCAATGTTCGCTTTCATCTCTACAGTGGGAATTTTCAAACGGTCACCGAAAAACTGAATAATGGTCTATTAGACTTTGCGATTACGGTCCAAAATGTCGATACATCTTTATACAATACTTTCACATTACCTTACAAAGATCAATGGGGTATTCTGATGCGTCGAGATAGCCCATTTGCTAATCAAGATACTATCAAACTCAGTGACCTCACTAAAATGCCCTTAATTATTTCGAGACAAGGATTTTCAGATGAAATGCCTAATGAATTAAAAAATATGCAGAAAAATCTAACTATCATTGGAACCTATGATTTACTTTATAACGCCAGCCTTTTCGTCAAACAAGGACTAGGCTATGCATTTTGTTTTGACAAACTCGTCGATACAAGTTCAAAAAGTGGGTTAGTATTTGTTCCAGTGGAGCCAGTTATTTCCTCTCCAATGAGAATAATTTGGCCGATTAATCAGACCTTATCCAAATCAACCGAATTATTTTTTGACGAATTGATAAATTCTTAGCATAACAATATTTAGCACATCATAATCATCTGGTGTGGTTAAAGGAAAGAAACCTTTCGTATTAACTGTTCTATCAGATTATGTTTCAGATTCTGCTATTGGACAACTCGTAAAAAAATCTTCGCAGCTGTTGTCAGATAATCTTTTATCATCATACATAAACAAAGCACTAGAATATCCCACTTGGGTTATTCTAGTGCTTTTTATGTTTGCTTACTTTAAATTATTCTGTAATCACATTATAAATCAATGGTTCAGGATGTGTCTCTTGTGCAATCGTCAACGCATCATACAAGCGTCGTTTCACATCTTCTACATCTTCTCGATTACTATAAATGGTCAATAGTGATTCACCTTTTGTAACTGGGTCACCAATTTTCTTATGTAAAACTAGACCAACGGCTGGGTCAATCGTATCTTCTTTCGTTTCACGTCCTGCTCCAAGAACCATTGCAGCTTCTCCTACTTTATTCGCTACCCAATGGCTCACAACACCGTCTTCTAAAGCTGGTAATTCAATTTGATAAGCAGCTTGTGGTAATAAATTAACATCATCAACAATTGCAGCATTTCCACCTTGACGAGCAATAAATTGACGGAATGTTTCTAAGGCTTGACCATTCCCAATTTGTTGTTGTAACAATGCTTTACCCTCTTCAATGGTATTCACTTTTTCTGCCGCCATTAACATTTGTGCACCTAAGACAAAGCAAAGTTCCATTAAATCTTCAGGTCCCTTACCTTGTAAAGTCAAAATAGCTTCTTTGACTTCTAATGCATTTCCGATTGCATATCCTAACGGCTCATTCATATTTGAAATAACGGCTAATGTTTTACGGCCTACTTGATTACCAATTTTTACCATAGCATGAGCCAGTTTCTCAGCCTCTTCAACCGTCTTCATGAAAGCACCCTCGCCGACTTTTACATCTAAGACAATCGCATCAGCTCCAGCAGCAATTTTTTTACTCATAATCGAACTTGCAATTAAAGGAATTGATTGTACTGTCGATGTCACATCACGCAATGCATATAATTTTTTGTCGGCAGGGGTTAAATTACCCGATTGTCCAACAACAGCCACTTTATGTCGATTGACTAGATTGATAAATTCTTCAATTGGTAGTTCATATCGGAAACCTTCAATCGCTTCAAATTTATCGACCGTACCACCTGTATGCCCTAGACCTCGTCCACTCATTTTAGCAACTGGAACACCACAACTCGCTACTAATGGTGCTAATACTAATGTCGTAGTATCACCCACCCCACCAGTTGAGTGCTTATCTACTTTAATCCCGTCAATTGCTGATAAATCGATTTGGTCACCACTAGCTGCCATTGCCAAGGTTAAGTAACTAGATTCTTCTTCCGTCATTCCTTGAAAATAGATTGCCATTGCCAAAGCACTCATTTGATAATCTGGAATTTTTTCTGCTGTAAATCCCTCAATAACAAATTCAATTTCAGCTTTACTCAATTCATGTCCTGCTTGTTTCTTTGCAATAATATCTACCATTCTCATTGTCTAAATTCCCTCTTTCAACTATATTATCGTTCAATTGTTAAAATAGTACCATCTTGTTTTCCCACCAAAATAATATCTGGATAATTTAAAAACAAACCATGATCGACCACTCCAACCATTGTCTTTAATTCAAATGCTAATTGTTGTGGATTATCAATTTGATTCAAATGCAAATCAATAATATAATTTCCTGAGTCCGTCACAAACAACGAATCTTTTCCTTTTTTACGGAATGCTGGACTCATACCGGCTTGATCAAAGACTCTAAATAATTTCCAGCTACCTGTTTGCACAATTTCAACCGGTAATGGAAAACGACCTAGTTTCTCGACTAATTTTTCTTCTGTTACAATCCAAATAATTTTATTGCTATTTTGAGCAACGATTTTTTCAATAAGCAGTGCACCTCCACCACCTTTAATCCCATGGAAAGTGGATAAACATTCATCTGCACCGTCTACTAACAAATCAATATGGTTCACTTCATCTAGACTGGATAGTGGAATACGCAATTGACGTGCTTGCATTTCAGTTTGTTTAGACGTGGGCACTCCAATGATATGCTTGAGCTCGCCTCTTTTAATACGTTGACCAATTTCATCAACAAACCAATACGCTGTTGAACCTGTACCTAAACCAACAACCATACCGTCTTCAACATATTCTGCCGCTTTACGACCGACTAATTCTTTACTATCCATAATTCTCCTCATTTCTATCGAATTATTCACTATTCCACAATATCATTCGCTTCAATTTGCTGTACAGTTTCAATAAGATAGCTAATTTTATTTTCATCGGCTAAATCATAATTTGTGCCATACTTTTGCAACAGAGCTTTATCTTCTTCTTTTAATTTTACCGTATCAATCGATGCCATTCTCCCCATGACAGCTCGATTAGCTAAATTTCCCATTAATTGCATACGCTTATATTGAATCGTGCCACGATAATGGTAAAACGAAACTTTCTGACATATTTCCTTATCAAATTCCGTAGATAAAATTTGCTGAAAATCTGTCAATTTAGGATTGGATAATCCAACTGTAAAAATCAACCAATGTTTATCCGGATAAGCTGCAATCCATTGTTGATAGAGAGATGAATTAGCTAATTTTCCTTCTAATAAACACGAACCGAGAATAATAATATCGTAATCTTTTAAATCTTCAACTGATACTTTATCCCCTTTTACAACTGGGCATTGAATTTGTTTAGCAATTCGATTAGCATATTTTTCAGTTGACCCATATTTTGTGCTATGAATAACAATCTTTTCCATTTGTACACCTCACTTTCTCTAAATCCAACGTGCACTGTGACATTATTATATCACATAATACGCTTTCAATTGAAGAACTAAAAAGAATTTATCATTTCCTAAATAATTTGATATAATAAAATAAACTGAAATGATAGGAGTGACGTTTCACATGGCAGAAAAACCGACTATAACCTGTCCAATTTGTCAGCACGAATCGCATCGTACGGTTCAAACAGCTATCAATACAAGAAGACAACCCGAATTAAAGAAAAAACTATTAGACGGCTCTTTATTGATGTTTGAATGTTCTAATTGTGGTGCTAAACGTAGAATTACAACCCAAGTATTGTATCATGACCCCGACAAAAAATTATTATTTTTTGTTGCCCCTACTTATGCTACCGAGCACGAATCCATAAATGAGCAATTACAAGAATTAATCTACTCAATGCGTTTATCATTGGACGGTTATCATATGCGTATCATGCTAGAAACAGCTGAATTAATGGAAAAAGTACAAATTTTCGATTTTAACTTAGTGGATACCGAAATCGAATTAGTAAAAGCACTTACTGACGGCTTATTTTTACAAGAAAATAGCGATACAAAAATTCGCAATCGCTATTTTTACCTCAATCAAGAAAATCAACCGAAATTTTTGTATATAACCAAAAAAGACCAGTTAATGGTAGAATATAATACAGAATTATTAGACTTCATTCGTAGTAAATTCAACAAAGCCATTACGACAACTCCTAAAGGACGCTTTTTAATTATTAATCATCATTGGGCAAGTCAAGTCATTCAAAAGAAATCAGATTTATCAGATGCCTAAACTGCGATACAGAGTACACAAATCGCCATTGGATTGTTTTCCAATGGCGATTTACTTTATTTCTTATGCTTACCTTTTTTATCTCGTAGGATAAAGAATGCACCAAGTATGATAGCCCCAGCTGCAATCACATAAGATAAGGATTTACGTTCCCCTGTATTTGGAATACGGCGTTCTATAGCTGTTGAAGTTTCTACTTTAAGCGTTTGAGCTTGAGTTGTTGTCACTTCGTTTTGGCTAATGATTGCTTTCTTATCACCATAAATGACTGCGAATGTTCCTGTTTGATTCGCCGAAAAAGTCACTCGGCGATTATGGAGCGTATGCTCAAGCGTCATAGCTTGTAAATCGTCTACTTTCACTAACTGTAATTGTGAATTGACTAAACGAGTTGGAATTTTAATTTGAGCAGCCTGTGTTAAGGTAATCACTCGTCCTTGTGCATCCAATAATTGAATTGCGTAAATATCTGCGTCTTTATTGGCTAAACTATCCACTTTTACTTTGTCAACTTTTAATTGTTTCACCTTGTCGGCATCTTGTTGAGCCACCCATACTTCAATATTGGTTGTCGCATCTACAAATTGTCGATAACTTGTATTCGTTGTTGCGATTGTTGTAACACTTGTTTGAGTAGTGGTAGTAGTTTCCTGTGGTTGAGCAATCAAATCCATTTGTGTCAATGTATCCGATTGAATCTCAACTATACCTTTACTTTGATTAAATTGATAACCATTTGCACCGGTAATCGCATATTCATATGTGCCTGGATTCAGATTTTCAACAAGAATTTGCCCATTTTCATCTGAAACATAGTGCTGTTGTTGAATCGCTAGTGTAATACCTTTTAATGCAACACCTTGTGCATTTCGAATCGTAAATTTCACTTTTCCAACAGATTGTTCTTTAACCGTCAAGATGTCTTCAAATGCCAATCCCTCAGTTATTGTCGCCATTTTTTCTTCACTTGAAAATTCAGCTTTATTCGCAGCAGCTGTAATCGCATAATAATAGTTACCTAATTCTAATTGATTGAATTTAATTTGACCATTAGCATCGGACGTACCTGTTAAACCACCAAATTTAACGGTTACATTCGGAACTGGTTGTTGATGCTGATTGACAACTTTTAAGGTCGCACTACCCGATGTAACTTTTCGGTTCAATGTTAACGCATAATCAGTTTGCCCCTCAACAATATTAACATCACCCTCATATTGTAATTCAAATTTTTCAGGCAATTGCGAAATAGCATAATGAGCTTGACCTATTGTTATATCTGCTAGCTCAACATTACCGTTCGCATCCGTTATTTTCTCTTGCCCTTGAATTACTACTTTTGCATTCGGTACAACTGCACCAAACTGGTCGACAACTTTAAGGCGAATAGTCTGACGTGGTGTTTCTTTTTCAGCCATTACAGTCACTTTTGTCCCCTCTGCTGACAATTCAAATGATTGTTCTGACATATCTCCTTGATAGCCTTTAGGCCATTCAGTTACACGCAATGTATGTACTCCAGTCGTCAAATCAGCAATCATTGCTTGCCCATTTGCATCTGTTTCAAAAGGAATCGCATTATCAATCAATCCTTTAGCATTCGCAACTGGTTGTTGATTTTGAGCAACCGCAACTATGGATAAACTTGCCTTTGATTGTTGTTTTGTAAAGGATAAATTGACTTGTTTCACTTCATTAGGCTCTGTTAATGCCGCTATGTCATCTACTGGTGCAAGATACCCCTCTGGAACAGTTGTGATTTGATACGGATACTCCGTTAAATCAAGTCCTTGAACAGACGCTTTTCCGTCTTCTGCCGTAAAGAGTTGCTGTCCAGCAACGGTAATACCTACTCCTGCCAAAGCTTCTCCATTTTCATTAGTTGCAAAAAAGCTAAGTGTTGCAACCTTTTTCTCTTGTTTTAATGCGATATTCACCATTGGATTCGGATTGTCAGCCGTTAAAGTAAAATTACCGTTTTGACCGATTTCAAAGCCATTAGGTACGGAAACAATCTCATAAGCATACTCACCGAGCGGTAACTGTTCCAATGAAATTTGCCCCATTTCATCTGTCACATACTCAATTCCACCAATTGCTACTCCTACATTTTGTAATACTTGTCCATTTTCATCTGTTACTGTCAATGTGACTGTCTGCGTTGCCGCCTTTGTTTCAGCAACTTTCATCACTGTCAATTCAAGCTCTTTAATTTCACCTGCTGGTATATCAACTAATTCACTTACTTCTCCTTGATAACCCTCTGGCAACGATAATAAAGTTAAGGTACTTTGACCTGCTGCAAGATGATTGAACTCAACTTGCCCTAATTCATCAGTCGATAATTGTTGCCCTTGAAAATCCAAAGTAGCTCCTGTAACAAGATTACCTGATTCATCTTTCACTACAACATGCAAAGCACCGTCTGCTACATCAATCGACTCCTCAATTGTCGTCAACTCTTTAGTTTCCGTTACTTCTTCGGTTTCAGTCACTTCTTCAGCATTCGTTTCTTCCATTGGATCAGAACCTTGAGCATTCTCATTATTGAAATTCGTTTGTTTCGCTGTTTCAGAATCAGATAAAAACAAGAAAAAGTTACTTTCATATTGAAGACTTATTTTATTGAGCAATTCGTCTGTCGCTTTTACGCTAAACGGAATATCGTAAACAACACTGCCGTCACCTAATACTACTTCTTCTCCTGGATATTCTGTTAATTGATATTGCTCTGCTTTAGAATGTTCCGTATCCGTTGGATTTACAGTGGACTGCACCAATTCATCAGCGATAATCGCACCACCTTGAGAAAGTTGATCCCAGTGATAAAGTCGAAATACATAATCACCCGATGAAAGACTCAGATTATCTGTTGACCCAACACCATTACGATAACTCCAAACCACTTCATTGGTAGTCTTATCAATAATATCATAACTAACATCTGTCAGAGTTTTACTTGAAAAATCCGGTAGATTAGTTTTCACTTGAACATTAAACTGTACCGTTTCCTCTTGTGCTTGAACTAGTGAATAAGGTGTCATTAATGCCACCATTAAGCTTAGCAACAAGTAATTCATTTTATGTTGACGCATCTCTCATTCTCCTATCTTAAAAAAATTAATCGTTTTCATCTACATATTCATTGTACCATACTCTACTGACTTAAAATCAGATTCCACAAAAATATCACACTTATTTACCATTTATCGCTATTACTTCATTAAAAATTCACATCTAACAAATTATTGATACACAAAAACTCGCAGTTTTCAGCAAAAACTGAAAAACTGCGAGTTTTCTAATGATTATCGAATGTTGCACAAAGCATTTAATCAAACTGATAGCTTGATAACGAACGAATCGTTAGTTGCCCAGAAGTTGCCGCCACTTCCAATTTGCTCAATGGAGATTCAGCAAATACTCTTTGAGAGAAAGCAAACTTTCCGTCATTAATCAATAATTCAATCGAACTACTATCTAGCCATAAATCAAATTGCTCTAATGATTCTTCCAAATACCATTCACGACATTCGACTTCCTTGGTCAACCAATTAGTACGGCTAACTTTCATCAGTTGAGTTGTTTGATTATACATTATCTGGCAGGCATCATCAACCATTAATACTACATCATCGACTTCATCACCTACACGATACTCAATCCAACTCGGCCCAGCTAGTGGGAATTGCTGACGCTCTCCACCAATCGAATACGTTTTTTCATTTACAACTAATTGTGCCATTTCACTGAGCGAGCGTTGTACTAATTTACCATTTACTAAATGCAATGTCTTCGGCATCGATAAATGATGTAACCAATTATCTGCAATCGTTGGCACACTTGCTTCGACATCTGGTGCCATAGTTCCCATCCACGCATATTGAATCACACGACCTTGTGGGTCAACAAATGTTTGGGGAGCATAATATTCAAAACCATGGTCACACTCTACTAAAGCCTCAATTGACGGATTATCTGGAATGAATTTGCCACTTGCACTATCCCATTGTCCTACTAAATAAACTGTATTGAAAATATTTTGGTAAGCTACTCCTTGTGGTTCAATCCCTTGTGGCGAAAAGATAAAGACTGCTTTCTCTTCACCCGTCACTTCATCATGTAAAAAGACAATATCCGGACACTCCCACATATAACCAAATGACTTATCAAATTGGAAAATTGACCCTGTATATTCCCAATTTTTTAAATCAGTAGAAAAATAAGCAATCGTATCTCCAGTTTCATCTTCACGTTGAGCACCTAAAATCATCCACCAACCTTGTCGTTCTGTATCAAACCACACTTTTGGGTCACGCACATGTCCTGTAAAACCAGGAGCTTGCTCTAAAATCGGCCCCTGTTTTTCAAAATGGATTCCGTCTTTTGATGTCGCTAAACATTGATAACTCGTGCGTACACCATTTTCATCTTTCGTATTACCAGTATAAAATAAATACAATTCCCCTTCGTGTACCCAAGCACCCCCAGAATACACACCGTCTTTATCAAACCAGTCATCTGATTTTAAAGAAATAGGTAATTGCTCCCAATGGACTAAATCTTTTGAACGAACATGCCCCCAATACTTCACTGAATGATCCGTTTTATGCGGATTATATTGATAGAACACATGATAATAACCGTCAAAATAACTCAATCCATTTGGGTCATTTAATAATCCTTGTTCTGGGGTAATATGATAATGCTGTGCAAACTTTCCGATATTTCTCATAACACTCTCCTATTCTAAAATAAACATGGTGTGATAACAAATACTTTGAAATGAACGTCTATATTAGAAACTGTCCAAGTGCTTAGAAACACTCGTAAAATTTCTGGAATCAATGTCATTTCAGATTATTGGAATCAACATACAAAAAGGGACTGCTGAGATATTTCACCCATCGTCCCAATAATATTATTAATTATTAGCTGTCATTTCATCGTTAAATCCGATTGTATAGGTTAACACAAACGCAACACCGAATGAAATAGCCATCATCAATAAGTATGGTAATAATTGATTTAAGTATAATAATGTTCCTGGTAATACAGTAATCGACATACCAGTTGCTGATAAGTTTAATAATCCTGCAGCAAAGCCACCGACTGCACCACCAATTAATCCCATAATAAATGGTTTTCCGTATCGTAAGTTAACTCCAAAAATCGCCGGTTCTGTAATCCCTAATAAACAAGAAATACCAGCAGAGAATGACAATGCTTTTAACTTTGCATTCGTAGTTTTACGACCAACTGCAAAAATTGCACCTGCTTGTGCTGCAGTCGCTGCCGTTAAAAAGGCATTGAATGGGTTTGCTGCAACACCAGTAGCTTGTTCAGAATTTGAAATTAATTGCACTTCCAAGAAATTGAAAATATGGTGAATACCCGTTACCACGATTACTTGTTGTAAACCACCGATAATTAAACCAGCTAAACCGAATGGCAAACCTAAAATCCATTCAGTTGCAGTTAATACAACTATTTCAAGTGAGTGGAAAACTGGACCAATCGCAAATAAACCAAGAATACTCATTACTAATAAAGTTAAGAATGGTGTTACTAATAAATCGAAAGTATCTGGAACTTTTTTGTGCAACCATTTTTCTAATTTCGCACCAACAAACCCTACGATAAAGGCTGGAATAACAGTTCCTTGATAACCTACTACTGGAATAAAGCCAAAGAATGTTAAGGCTTCAGAACGTCCTGCTGCTACATCATACGCATTTGGTAATGACGGATGTACCATCATTAATCCTAAGACAATCCCTAATACTGGATTACCACCAAATACTTTAAATGAAGACCATGCAACTAAAGCTGGTAAAAAGGCAAATGCAGTATCCGTTAAAATCTCAGTCCATTGTAAAAAGTTTGGACTAATCATATCTTTCGTCATACCGAATAAACCTAAAATTTCAGGACGTGTCACTAAACCTCGTAATCCCATAAATAAACCTGTCGCAACAAGTACAGGAATAATTGGTACAAAGACATCACCAAATGTACGAACAACACGTTGGAAAGCATTTCCTTGTGGTTTCGCTGCTACTTCCTCTTTTTGCTCTGATTTTGTCACAGCATTGATACCTGGTATTTGAGCTACTGCTTCATACACCTTGTTGACAGTACCAGTACCAAAAATAATTTGATATTGTCCTGAATTGAAAAAGGCACCCATTACTTTATCTGTATTTTCGATTGCCTCTTTATTGATTTTTGCTTCATCACGCACCATTACACGTAAACGTGTTGCGCAATGTGCGATGCTATTAATATTTTCGATTCCACCTAAATTGGCCACAACCGATTCAGCAATATTTTTAAATTCCATATTGTGATTCCTCCATATTGTTACTATTCGGAAACGGTTCCGTTTTATGAGTATATTATACGAACAATTGTTTATTAATGCAACTAAAAAAATTGACATCTAAATAAAAAAATAGATATGATTCTCAATATCAAACAAATGGATAATCATACGTCAAAAGCTCGCATAATTTCTCATCGTTTTCTACTCGTTCATATCTATTAATCTATTATTTTGTTAAATCTTTAACCGATTCTCGCTCCACTAATGATGTTGATAATTGAATATTCGTTTCGATAATTCCTGTTTTAATACGATTAACTAAATACTCAGCAGCCATTTCACCGGCACGATAATATGGATAATCAATTGTCGTTAAACGTGGATAGAAAGCTGAACCTGTCGCATGATTACCAAATCCGGCAATACTAATATCATTAGGAATCGAATACCCTTCTTCTAAGCACGCACGCATAGCACCTATCGCCATCATATCAGTAGCCCCCACAATTAATGTCGGTTTTTGTGGCAGCAATTCACTCTTAGTTACTGCATACGCTTCTTCCATTCTAAATCCACATTCGCTTTCAACCCATTGTGTATCTCCATATGACATAAACCTATCTTTAAGTCCTAATTTTCGATACACACCAACTGCTGGATCGGTACTCGTCGCTTTTAAAAAGTGTAATTGACGGTGTCCCTTTTTATACAAATAATCCGCCATTAATCTACCCGCTTGAGTTTCATTAAAATAAATCGAATCTCCCAATGGACTTTCTTGACCAATCGCCACGATCGGTACTGACGACTGCTCCATAGCTTTTTCAACTTGATCATCTAAATGCGTCATTAAGTAAATAATGCCGTCCATTTTCGTCACTTGAAAATAGTGCATAGCCTCCAACTCATGATTTTGATTCAAATTAGTATTGACAAAGGTCATACGATACCCTTTTTTTCGCAATTGGTTTTCCACACCAGCTAGCATCGTATTCGAAGCATAGCTATCCAAACGAGGCAATATGGCACCAATCATTTTACTGCTTTTAGCTTTCAGACTCTGTGCAAACGTATTGGGAACATAGCCTGTTTCTTTAATAATAGCATTTATTTTTTCAGCCGTTTTTTGACTGATAGACCCTCCATTAAGATAACGTGAAACCGTACTTTTCGCTACCCCAGCTCTCTTTGCGATGTCATTTATCGTAACCATTGTCACTCTCCTTTAACCTAAAATCATACTTTGAATCCTATATTATAAACAGACATTTTGGATTAATTTGTCAAAATCTCGAACATTCACTTTTTTACCTAAGTTAATTTTGATGACCCCTGCTTTTGTCCACAATTGAACTTCTGAGTTCAAATCAAATGTCCCTGAATTTTCAGTCGACCACATATGGATACTTTTATACGGCACACTGTAAATTTCTTTTTTCTTACCAGTAAAACCTTGAGAATCCACGACAATCAATCGCAAATTAGTAAAGACAGCAACATCTCGAATTGTTTTATACGCTTTAAACACATGTTCATCTTCACGCAACATACTATTTATTTCTTGGGTACTGGTAACTTCTTCATAAAACGTCCATTCAGAAAATTTACTTAATTCCACCATTTTCCCCTCTTTCTTTTTGTATACGCTTTATTGTACCATGTTTTCATCGTTTTCACACTACTTTTCTATCTTTATTTTTACATAAATATTCTTATTACTGTTTTGTAAAAATTACTACCTATTGCCGCTAATTATTTAATGCTCTTAAGTAATGACGGCAAGTATTCAATCGACTCAATAACACAATCAGTATGAGCTAATAATGTTTCTTTCGATGTATTTCCTGTTAATACACCAATAGCACCATAACCATGTTTACCAAACTGCATATCCTTAATCGAATCCCCAATATATAAAATTTCCTCTGGCTCAGCTTGAATCAACTGAGCAAAAGCATGAAGTGCTTCAGGATTAGGTTTTAGTGCATAATCATCATCTGCAGCTACTACAAAGCTAAAATAATTGGCAATGCCCAATAGTTCCAATGCCATTATTGTTGGTTGGCGACTATCGGCTGTTACAACCCCTAATTCATATCCTTGTTCTTTCAAATTCGATAGTAATGCTACTAAATCCGTCACTGGAATTAATTTTTCCGGATAATGACTTAAATAGTCCGTAAAATATTGCGTCATCTCTGTTTCTATTTGATTAATTGGTAAATGGCAATGCTTTGCAAGTGCTTCTGCCTGCTCACGAATCGTACCAGCAGCAACGATACCATTAGCAACTAACCGATGATTTTCAATACCGATTTCCACATAGAATGCTGCTTTTTTTTCCTCTGTCATCGTAGTATGCTGCGATATAAAATTCTCCATAAACTGAATCGTCGGCTCTACCCATAAATCATCTAAATAAATCAACGTCCCGTCTTTATCGAATAATATGCCTTTGATACCTACACTATGTTTGAACATCTGCTACCTACTCCTTTTTCTGTTTCAACCAAGGTGTCACACATTGCTCTACATAATTTAATAGGGAAAATATCAAACCACCCATTACACATAACAGAACAATCCCTGCATACATTGCCGGATAATTTCCAAAACTCCACGCATTCATAATGTAGTAAGCAAGCCCCGTGGTAGATGCAACATTTTCAGCAAAAAATAAGGCTGCCATTGCTGCACCGACCGTCAATTTTAATGCCGTAAAAAAGGCTGGTAAACAAGCTGGCAATACAACATGATAAAACCATTGCCAACGATTCAAATCTAAAGTTTGAGCAATTAAATGGTAGGTAGTAGGCAATTGCTTAATCGCACGATGTACAGGTAAGATGAAATAAAACACCGAAACAGCCACCATTACAATCACTTTCGATATCTCACCTAATCCGAACCAAATTAAGAACAATGGTAAAAAAGCAATACGTGGAATTGGATAAAACAAATCAACGATTGGAATAACCAATACTTCAACTTTTGGAAATAAACCACAACTAATACCAATCAGCCCTCCCACTAAGCTAGAAATGACTAAAGCAACTATTAGTCGTGTATAACTGATTAAAGTATGGGGTAATAATTTATCCATAAATAATACCGTCAACTGTTCAAATGTTGCCCACGGTGTCGGTAATACTATTGAATTGAGTAAAAGGCTCAATAGTGACCATGCAAGCAGTACAATGATGACTGCATATAATGTTTTTAAACGATTATACTTAGATTTCATTGACATCTTGCTCGTCCTCCATTAGTTGCATTAATTTATTTCTTAACAAACTTTCTCGCTGCTCTAAGGTCATAGTTTCATCAGCATCAACCACTTCGACAATTTTACCTTTTGAAAGCAACACAATGCGTTGACTTAATGCTACAGCTTCTTGTAAACGATGTGTCACATAAATAATCGTCATCGGATAATGTGATTGTACTTTTTTCAATAATTGTTGCCATTTTAATTGCGTTACCTCATCTAAAGACGCAGTCGCCTCGTCCATTAAAATCACTTTTGCCTCTTGATACAAAGCACGTGCAATCGCTACACGTTGCGATTGTCCACCGCTTAATTGGTGTGGATAACGATTCAATAAAGATTCAAGCCCTAATTCTGCCACTAATTCATGCAACCACTGTGTCTTTTGACCTTTATTAATTCGTGCTAATTCGATATTTTGCTTTACCGTCTTCCATGGAAATAACCCATGCTCTTGCATTACTAGTGCAACATCTTGTGCCTGTAATTTCGGTTCAATGACACCACTATCCAACGGTACCAACCCCGCCAATGCATGAAGTAAAGTCGTTTTCCCTGACCCTGAAACACCTACAAGTGCTGTGATTTGTTTATCAGAAAAATCAACGGACAGATTCTCTAAAATAATCTGCCCGTCACGTTTGACCGTTAATTCTTTAATCTTAATGTTCATAAACAACGTCCTTATACAAGCGATCAAATGTTTGGTCAAACTCTTTCGCTAACCAATCTTGTAAATGTTGAATATATGCTTCAGTTGGTAATGCTGATGCTTCAAATTCTGGAAAATCAATGTGCTCTAATAATGCTTCTGGCAACTCAAATTTTGAAACTAATAATTTCTTCGCTGCTTCAATATTCTCTACATCTTGCAAATCATCAATGGCACGATTATACCCTTTTAAAAATGCCTCTACTGCAGCTTCATTATCTTTTAAGTAAGATTGTTTAAAAATAATCGCATTAGGATTTTCATCAAATTTCAAACGTTCTTTCGTTAACCCTTGCATTGCAGCTGTTGATGCGATAGGCTCTGGTAAAATTGCCATATCAATTTGCTTTTGTTGCAGCATCTGGATACGAACTGGGATTTCCGGAATATATTCTTCACGGAACCCACCTGAATGCGATTCAAAGTATGTCAATGTTAAATAATGAATCACTGAATTTAATAATGAACCGACAACAATTTCTTTATCATCTTCCTTTTGATAGTCTTTAGCAGCTACCAACTGAAAATTATCATTCGTTGTCGTAATAATTTTCCCAAACTCAGCATCTTGTTGAACTAAGTTTAAAAATTCATTTAGCCCCTCTACATCTGCATCTATATTTCCTGTTTGCATAGCTGTAATACGGTTTAAAGCATTCGTAAACGGAACAATTTCAACCGTTAATCCGGCTTCTTCAAAATAACCTTTTTCAACTGCCCATAATACTGGTACCGAATCAGTTGCTGGCATAGCACCAAAGCGTAATGCTTGTGCTGCTTCTACTGATATTGTCATTAGACTACTTGTTGCTAAAAGTAAGGTACTCAAACTTGAGATTATCCACTTCTTCATTTATAACACTCTCCTTTGTGTAACATTTTACAATTCGTTCTCATTTTATCATTGTTAGCATAGGAACTCAATGAAAATTATCTACATCAATAACGGTTACTCGAACAAATAATTTTAATTGCAAAAACGAATGCATAAATCTTGCAAAATAAAAACATAATCCTAATAGACTGCTCCATTAAGATTATGCTTCACTTATTATTCAACTGCTTTGAGTGCTTCAACCATGTTAATAGCTTTCAATTTTTGATGCATGACTAACATTACTAATGAGGCAAAAATAAAGGTAATAATCGCTGAAATAAGATAACTTTTCCAACTAACTTCTGGGTAAAATAGTAAGTTTGGCATCTGAATAGTTTTTAAGATATAGCGATTCAAAAAAGTACCTAACCCTAATCCGATAGCCGAACCTAATAAGGTTAAAATCAAAATTTCATCATAAATATATATACTAACTTCACGACTATAAAAACCTAAGACTTTAATCGTTGATAATTCACGCATTCGTTCCGAAATATTGATATTCGTTAAATTGTATAAAACGACAAATGCTAAGGCTGCTGCTGATAAAATCAGTACCAAAGTGATTACACCTAAACTTCCCATTGTCGCATTAACCTTTTCTGCTGCCACACCTAGATTCAAAATCGTCAGCACTCGCTTATCGTCATTCCATTCTTCCTCTAAAGTCTGTACTTGTTCGTTCGTTAAATCATTGACTAACACAGCATTCACTGTCGCTGATTGGGCAAAATCTTGTTGATAGACTTTCGGTGTCAAATAAACATAATGCCCAATATAATTTTCAGTAATATTAGTAATTGGTAAGTGAACCATTTCACCGTCTTTAACTAATGTGAGTAGCTCACCTTTTTTAACCCCTACATATTCTGCTAAACGCTCAGAAATCACAACTCCTGAATCATCAAGCGTGAGTGTTTGATTAGCTTGATGACGTTCACGCAAATGCACAAATGATGTCATGTCCCCCATTGGTACCATAACCGAAACATTTTGTACTGCCTTAGCACTACTCGTCTGCCACTGTTCACTGCGAGCTTTAAGTAAATGCGTCTCACCATATTCTTCTTTCAATGCTGAAACTACTTGTTCATTATTCTTGACATCCTCATTCAAATAAACTAACGAATTATAAGTATGGAGTTGTTCGAATTGAGTAGATACTAAATCTTTAATCGTATCACTAATACCAAATCCTGTTACAATCAACATTGTACAACCTGCTACCCCAATTAATGTCATCAAATTACGACCTTTGTAACGCAGTAAATTGCGAATCGTCATTTTTTTATTGAAACTCAATTGTCGCCAAATGACTGGGATACGTTCCAATAAAATTTTCTTTCCTGCTTTAGGAGCCTCAGGCTGCAATAAATGGGCTGGTTGTTGACGCAATAATTGTATCGGTGTCCAAATAGCCGGAATCAAAGCACAAGCTAAAGCAATCATTGCAACTCCAATATTTAAAGGCCATGAGCGTACAATCATCGGTTCATCAAAATGGAATAAATTATTATACGCATTCATTATCACCGGTGGAAAAATACGATACCCTAGTTCAATTCCCACTACGATACCAATCAAAGTTGCCAGTAATGCGTATAAAACAAATTTACTTAAAATGATACGATTAGGATAACCCATTTGCTTCATTGTTCCCATATAATTACGTTGTTCACTCACCATTCGCTTAATCGTTGTAAAGGTTACTAAGGCTGCAATCGCAAAGAAAAATAGTGGGAACACTTGGCTAATCTGCTTAATTTGTTGTGCATTATCATATAAACTTTCGTACGAGTCGAAATTATCACGTAAATTGACATAATATTTCGGCTTTTCTAATTTTTTAATTTCATCTTCTGCATCAACCAATTTCTTTTCTGACTCTTGAAGTTTTTTTAATGCATCTTTTTTCTCTCGCTCAAATTTTTTGAGATTTTCTTGATATTCTTTTTCACCGTCGTCCAATTCTTGTTTAGATTGCTCTAATTCACGCTGACCTTGTTCAAGTTCATTTTCTGCGTTAATGAGTTCTTCACGTCCAGATTGTAGTTGATTTTCTGCTGAAGTTAATGTTTCTCTTGAAGAAAGTAATTGTTGCCAGCCACTATCTAATTGCAAACGAGCATCATTTAATTGCATCAAAGCTGCATTCAATTCAGCTTGAGCCGTTGCTTTTTCAGTCGCTAATGCTTGTTCGCCTGCAGTTAACTGAGCTAAGCCGTTCTCATACGCTATAACTCCTGCATCGTATTCAGCTTGACCAGTTGCTAGTTCACTGCGACTAGTTTCCAACCGCATTTTAGCTTCTGATAAAGATTGAATAGCCGACTCTAATTCCACAATTTGCTGTGATAATGACTTTGCTTGTGCTTTTCGTATATTTACTTCTTCCGTCATTTCCGGACTGAGTAAATATTGCAATTGTTGTTGTTTCGTTGTCAACTCTGTTTGTTGTTGGATTAAAGATTCCTGTGTAGCACGCAATATTTCTTTCTCTGATTGCAATGTATTTTGTCGTTGTTGTAACGATTCAAGTTGTGACATCACTTCTACAAAAGCTGTTTCTGCCTCCGCAACTGCTTGGGTCGCAATATCCACTTCTACTTGTGCCGCTGCAATCGCAGCTTGATGCTCCGATTCATCTTCCGCTAATGGTGCTACATTATTAAGTTGCTCAAATTGGGTCGTAACCGTTGCCAGCTGTGTCTTAGCTGATTCCAGTGTTTCAGATAATGACTGCGACTTTTCTGTTACTTCATTCACTTCTGTATCTAGTGCCAATTTAGTCGCTTCAATCGCAGCCAACTGCTCTGAAATTGTTCCTAATCGCTCACCAATAGTATCCAATGCTTGTTGCACTGATGTTAATTGTTCTGGTGCTTGTTCCATTTGCTGCGTTAATTGGCTCAACCCTACTTTTAAGGCTTTTTCTTGTTCTTTCAAATAAATCAAAGTTAATTCTGGTGTCGTCGTTAATTCTGATAAAACAAATTCTTTTTGTTCAGTTTCTAACTCATCTGCTTTCGCCTGTTGTTTTAACTGTTCCAAATGCTGCTCTAAATCAGGAATAGCAGCCTTTAATTGCGATACTAGCGTTTCTTGTGACGCAAGATAAGTTGATTCTCCTGACAATAATTGTGATAAACCATTATCTAAGGTTTCCTTAGTTGCAGCTAAACGCTGCTGTGCTACTTCAAGATTAGTACGATTTGCTGCGATTTCAGTCTCTGCATTCATAATTTTAGTTTGAAATGTCGCTTCACCTGTCTTATGTGCTGCTAATCCTGTCTGATAGGCTTGCTCCTTGTCGGATAATAAATCTGATTGCGATTGCCACTGCGATAGTCCCGCTTGATAATCTTGCTCTGATTGTTGCAACGTCTGTTGCCCAACAACCAATGAACTTTGACCGTCTGCTATTTTTTTCTGACCGTCCTCATATTTCTTGCGTCCTGCCTCTAATTCTTTCTTGGCATTTTGCAATTTTTCTTCAGCATCAGCTAATTTCTGATACCCATTATCAATTTCTTCTTGTCCGTCTGATACTTTAGTCATCATTTTTTGTTTCACATCGGCAAGACGTAATTCTGCTTGGGGTGTCAACTTTTCTTCTAGTGTTAGTTGAGTTGCCGCAAGTAACTCATCATAAGCCGATTCATACGCTCGGTAATGACGGGCATCTTTTTGCCAGAAAAATAGACCGGTATATAAATCACCAGTAACAGCCGTATTCGATACAACTACAAAACCACTAATATTACCCACACCACGTGATAACCTAGAAAAATACAATGGTGAATCAACAAAACCAACTACAGTATATTCCAATTGTGATAAATAAGGTGCTTGCATTCCGTCTAACGTTTCATCTTCATCATTCGGCATTGCTGCTACTTGTTCCAGTGTTATGGAATCTCCTATTTGGATTTCTTTATTTTGAAAACGAACATCTAATGCAATCTCATTTTTTGATTGTGGTAAACGTCCGTCAACAGCATAAAAATAAGAGTGTTGTGATAAATAAGGGTACACTTTTACACGCTCACCGAGTGGAGATAATGAAGTTTCTAATGTTTGTAATGGCTCTACTTCTAATCCAAGCGATTCAAATAACTCAACATCAGTCGTATCTAAACCCATAGTGGATAAAATTTGACCGTCTGGCAATTGATGTTGTTCAAAGTACCGTATTGTCGTTTCTAACATAGCTGGGCTTGTCGCACGAATACCAACAAAAAATGCAACACCTAGCATCATAATGAGTAAAATTGAAAGAAATCGTGGCCATGATTTTTTTATCTCTCGAAGATTATCGAGCCATACTGTTCGATTCATTTCACTCACCTACCATGTAATTTCAGCCACTGCTTTTGGTGTGGCATTCAATCGCTCTGATTTTACTTTACCATTACGAATTTCAATAATACGATCTGCCATGTCAGCAATCATACTATTATGCGTAATCACAATGACCGTCGTGTCCGAATGTCGTGATGTATCTTGCAATAACTGCAAAATCTGTTTACCTGTTTCATAATCTAATGCACCAGTTGGCTCGTCACATAATAGTAGCTTAGGTGCTCCTGCAATCGCACGAGCAATCGACACCCTTTGTTGTTCCCCACCGGATAATTGTGCTGGGAAATTATCCAACCGATGACTCAAACCACAATGTTGCAATACATCTTCTGCTTTCAAATCACTCTTTGCAATTTGAATCATTAATTCCACATTTTCTTTTGCCGTTAAATTAGGCACAAGATTGTAATTTTGGAAGACAAATCCAACTGAATTACGGCGAAAAGTTGTTAACTGCTTTTGCGAATAGTTAGCGATATTTTCACCGTCAATAGACACCACACCACTCGTCGCTTGATCCATACCCCCTAAAATGTTTAAGGTAGTAGATTTTCCTGCTCCAGACGGCCCTAAAATAACTACAAACTCCCCACGTTCAATCGAAAAATTAATACCATCATTCGCTCTAGTCACTACATCGCCAGTTCGGTATTCTTTCACTACATCTTTAAATTCAATATAACTCATCGATAATCCCTTCTAACTTACACGATAATAAATTAGCACTTTCAAATATTGACTCGCCTCATCAGCAGAAGTTGGAAAATCACTCGGCATAGTCGCAACTTGAATCAATTGAAAATCACCTTGATGTGCTTGTATCACATGATTCATATCTTGAATTAACTGTTGCTTCTCATAACCACTATGATTCGTACTTATGACACAAAAACCATTAACAGCCGTCAAATCAAATAAATCTTTTGCTAATTGTTGATAATCACGTTCTACACTAAATTGATATTGCTTCGTTCTAGCAAAACTCGGTGGATCACAAACAACCCAATCAAATTGTAATTGATGACGCTTAGCATATTGAATGTAGTCAAAAACATCCATAACACGAATCTCATGAGCATCACTCGGAGTCATTATTCCATTTAATTCAAATTGCTCCTGTGTTTTTTCCAAGCTACGATTTGCCACATCAACACTCACCGTTTTAGTTGCACCACCTACTGCTGCTGCAACCGAAAAGCCACCGGTATAACTAAATAAATTTAACACACTCATATCCTGCGATTGTTGTTGAATGAAACGTCGCACTTCTCGTTGATCTAAAAATAATCCTGTCATCCATTCTTCGCCTAAATGAATAGCATAGCGAATATTATTTTCTAAAATCACAATCGGACTCGGTGCCACTTCACCGTCAGTATGTTCAATCGCCACTTCACCTTCTACTAATGTAAAGCGTTTCGTTTCATAAATTCCTTTAATCTCGGGTAAGTAATGCTTTAATACAGTAACAAACCATTCACGCTCATTATAGATAGCTCGTGTATACCAGTTGATTTGCACAAAACCAGCATACCAATCAATCGTGACACCACCAATACCGTCACCCTCACCATTAAAAATACGAAAGGCTGTTGTTTCTTCATCATCAAAATAAGACGCTCGCAATTCAATCGCATCTTCAATACAATTATCAATAAAATCCTCATTGAAGTAGATTTTTTCATGTTGCGTAAAGACCCAAGCTAAGCCTTTGTTTTGTTGACTAACAAATGCTTTTGCAACAAATCGCTTATTTTCGTCCACTAATTGTAAAATTGTTCCCTCTTTTTGTCCTCTAGCTGCATCTTGCAAAACAAAATCTTCTGCACGCAACAACTTTTCTCCGGATTCAATCCGTTTAACTGCTTGATTCGTTAATTTATGTAATCTCATATTTATCTCCTGTTTCAGTCGAATAAAGATGCATAGTACACTTGTTTATACTTACTATACATCGCCTTTTATTGATGTTACAATCGTAACATCTAGTAACTTATTTTTCAATCAGTTTCCATACTGCTGTGACAAACTCTACCATTTTGAAACAGGCAAAACACTATACAATCAATCCAAAAACGGAGGCCCCCACCATGTCAAACAATCAAGATCTCAATCAATTAACAAAAGAATCTTTAAAAACTGCCTTAATTCAACTACTCAAAGACAATGAAGTCGAACAAATCAGTGTCACTTCCCTCACGCAACGGGCAGGTGTTTCACGCATGGCATATTATCGTAACTATCAATCGATTACCCATTTATATCACGATGTGTATGACGATTATTTCCAACAATTTTTCCAAGAAAATAAATCTCCACTAATGCAACGTCATGGTTTTAACATTTGGAAAGGATTATTTTTGTTTTTATACCAGCATCAAGACGTCGCAGAAATTCTTTTATCTCCTAAAGAAAATCATCATTTTCTCGCCTATTTAAACGAAGCATTTTGCTTACCATTAGAAAATTTACATGACCGGTATTTGATGCGAGGTGTCATCGGTAGTATTTTCAATATACTCGTTGAATGGGTAAATGATAAGTTTATTTATGAACCTGAAATATTAGCTGAACTTTGTCAGCAATTAACGCAACATATCCAAGTACCTATTGCCAATCTTGAAAAATGGTTACCTAAAGATTAACTTTGTAATGTATGTTTGCAATTTACAATTTATCGTATCAATTACATTTTACTTGCCTTTCATCCCACCCTATGTTACTATTAAAAAGTAACTTTTACTAAAAAGATAATCTGGAGGGATTTTTATATGAAAAAAAGAATATTAGCAGCATTATTTAGCTCAATGTTATTAGGAGGTGCTGCCATTAATTCATTCAGCACTACAATTTTTGCTGAAGAAGAAGAAAACTGCACTCACGACAAACATCATGATGAAGATGACCACCACGATGAGCATCACCACCATGACCACGATCACGAAGATGGATTCGAATTTGACGTGGATGATGTAGTAAAAAAAGAAGATGATAAATACATCGTTGCCCATGGTGACCATTATCATACTGTTCCAATTAGCGAATTAACAGAAGAACAAGTAAAAGCAGCCGATGAATTTTTAGCTGCTCATCCTGAAGTAACAAAAGAGTATGACATGAAAAAAGATATTTATAAAGGTTACTTTGAAGATGATCAAGTACAAGACCGTGAATTGACTGATTGGGAAGGTGAATGGCAATCTGTTTTACCTTACTTAGAAGACGGTACCTTAGATATGGTAATGGAGAAAAAAGCTAAAGAAGGTAAGATGACAGCTGAAGAATATAAAGAATATTATATGAATGGCTATAAAACAGATGTCGACCATATTACAATCAAAGACGGAAAAATTACTTTCACAACAGGTGATACATCTGTAACTGGTGAATATAAATATGAACGTAAAGAAATTTTACAATACGAAAAAGGAAATCGTGGCGTTCGCTTCTTATTTACTAAAGTGAGTGGCGATGAGGCTGCACCTAAATCTGTACAATTTAGCGACCACAATATTGCACCTACTAAAGTAATGCACTTCCACTTATACTTTGGTGACCAATCACATGAAGAATTATTAAAAGAATTAGAAAATTGGCCAACATACTACCCTGAAGAATGGTCAGGTAGTCAAATTATGACAGACCAATTAAACCACTAAGATTTTCCCCTTTTATCTCTGCCCTTAATTAGTAAAACCACTCAGTTTCGAATGCTGAGTGGTTTTTTAATACTAGAATAATTCTTTATAAAATGCAATTGTCTCTTCTAATGTCGGTGTAAATGGATTACCTGGTGCACAAGCATCAATCATCGCATTTTTAGATAAGTAATCGAAGTCAAATTCTTCTTCCTTAATACCAAACTCTGTTAATTTTTTAGGAATACCAACTGTTTCAGATAATTTTTCAATTTCTGAAATAGCATATGCAGCACATTCTTCATCTGATTTGCCTTCAGGATTTAAACCTAATGCTTTCGCAACATCACGGAATGCCGCTGGAACACGTTTTGCATTTTCACGCTCAATAATCGGTAATAACATTGCACAGCAAACACCATGAGGTAAATCATATACTGCACCCAATTGATGTGCCATTGAGTGAACATATCCTAATCCTGCATTATTAAATGCCATACCACCTAGGAAGATTGCGTCCACCATACCAGTACGTGCTTCAATATCAGAACCGTCTTTCACTGCACGTGGTAAAAATTCTTTAATTAATTCAATCGCTCCCATTGATAATTTTTTCGTTACGCCGTATGCACCTGGTGTTACTAATGCTTCCACTGCATGTGTCATCGCATCCATACCAGTAGCAGCTGTTAAAGCAGCTGGTTTTGAAATCATTAATTCAGGGTCATTAACTGAAATTAAAGCTAATGAATTTTTATCTACCATTACCATTTTAACTTTACGTTCTTCATCAGTAATAACATAGTTAATCGTAATTTCAGCTGATGTTCCGGCAGTTGTATTAATCGCTACAACAGGCAACCCTTTTTCAGTTGATTTGTGTAATCCCTCATAGTCTTGTGGTTTTCCACTATTTGTTGCCATAACTGAGATGCAGCTTGCGCAATCTTGTGGTGACCCCCCACCTAAACTAATAATAAAATCGCAACCTTCTTCTTTTAATACAGCTAATCCATCTGTAACATTTTTACATGTAGGGTTAGGATCTACATCACTATAAATCACAAATTCAATATTTGCTTCTTTTAATGGTGCTGTTACTTTTGGTAAGATGTCACTACTTTCGATGAATTTATCCGTTACAAGCAATGCCTTTTGATAACCTAAATCCTTTACATATCCACCAATTTCATTTACACATCCTGCGCCAATTAAGTTTGTTGACGGTACATAAAATGTTGCCATTTATATTTCTCCTCACTTTATCAAGTTAATTTTTTCACAAATAGATTTTAGCACGAAAAAGATTAATTTTCAATCTCTTCATGCTATTAATTTTTGACTATTTCGCCTTTTAATGTAGGAGTATAGTATATGATGTCTGTTCAATATTTTGATGATATTGTCATTTTCTGACTCATGAAAACACCATTATCTCCTCACTGATACAAATTGCCGGTGACATTATTAAATAACGCCTTTTTTCAAAATAACATTACCATAGAGTGCTGTTTCACCTGTAATTAACACAGCATATGCTTCTTTTGATTGTTCATAGAAAGCAAAGCGTTCAATTTCTTTAATTGACGCATTTTCATGATGTTTAGCAATAATCTCTTTATACGTATCCCAAATAACAGGTACAACATTGTCACCTGGTACGACTTGCATTAGTCCCACTTGATAATCACTATATGTATCCAATGGAAATAGTTGCAATATTGCATCTAATAGTTCTGGCACCCCATGTCCGTCAGCACGTACCACACGTTGCCCTAGTCGATGCGCAGGATAATTAGCATCCGACAAAACGATTTCATCCCCATGCCCCATTTCCATAAGGAGTTTCACCAACTCAGGACTCAAAATTTTTGGAATTTGTTTTAACAAGTCACTCACCTACTTTTACTATCTTTTTATATTGTTCATATTTTACATCAATTGTTTCATTATCTATTGGTTCGTAAACAGTTGTAGTATCAGAAGCCTTAACTAATGTAACGATTTCCTCAAGCGTTTCAATTTTATTTAATGTCAATAATTGCGATAAAATATTTCCCATAGCACTCGCTTCAACTGGTCCTGCAATCACCTTACGTCCAGTATGATTAGCAGTCAATTGACATAGTAATTTATTTTGAATACCACCACCAACCATATGAATCGTTTGGATTGAACGATTCGACAAGCATTCAATTTGTTCAACAGTTTGTCGGTAACTAAACGCTAAACTCTCTAATACAATACGTATTATTTCGCCTTTTGTCACAGGTATTGGTTGATTTGAACGTTGACAATATTGCTTAATTTTATCTTCCATATTATTTGGCGTACTGAACCACTCATCATTTGGATTAATAAAACATGAAATTTCTTCAACATTTTGAGCTAAAACAACCATATCGGCAAACGAAATATCTTCGCCTTTCAATAGCCAATCACGGCGTAATTCTTGCAAAATCCACAAACCCGTTGTATTTTTCAAAATACGATAATCACCAGTAAAGCAGCCTTCATTGGTTACACCTGCTTCTAGAGCTTGACTTGTTACAACTGGCGTTGTTGATTCAACACCGACTAATGACCATGTTCCACTTGAAATAAAGGCTGAGTGTGCTTTATCTTCATAAGGCACCGCTAAAACTGCCGCTGCTGTATCATGCCCAGCTCCAGTTATGACAGAAAATGGTTCTATTTTCAGCTCTTGAGTAATGCGTGGCGAAAGTGTACGCAATTGTTTACCACATTTTGTTACTGGTAAAAACCATTCTACTGGAATTTCCAATTTATTTAATAAATCCACTGCCCAATCCTGCGTATGAATATCTAGCAAACCACTCGTACTAGCTATCGTATATTCATTTGCAACCGTATCGGATAATAAATAATTAATTAAATCAGGTGTAAACAAAACATGCTTAACTACTTGTCGTAAGTATGGATTCACTTGTAAATCCGCATAAATTTGCATAATCGTATTAATTAGATTCGGTTGCACACCTGTTCGACTGAACAATTCTTCTTTTGACACAATGGAATAGAACTGTTCTTCATAACACCCCATTCGATTATCACGATAACAATGTGGGTTATACAGTAAATCACCATGTTGGTCAATAAAACCGTAATCGACACCCCAAGTATCTACTGAAATGGATTCAATGGGAATCTCATCTAGTGTTGCTTTTTTTATTCCTACTTTAATTTCTTGAAACAAATATAAAATATCCCAATATAACCCATCATTAATATTCACCGATTCATTTTTGAATCGGTGAACTTCAGATAATTGGAGGCTTTTTCCATTATAAATGGCTTGCATCAATCTTCCCGAACTTGCACCTAAATCAATCGCTAGAATTTTTTTGCTAGACATTGGCTTTTCCTCCATCTCACCATTTTTTATAAATTATTGATATAAAACAGCTTGAATATCTTCATCATCAATATTAGATGCATCATACCATTTAGATCCAGTATCCACATCTGATACTGATTCACCTTTAGCTGCTTGTACTGCTAATTTTACTGCTTGGTAACCAATTTGTACTGGGTCTTGAGTGATTGAACCTGCAAATACACCACTACGAATTGCATCTTGTTGTAATGCACCTGAGTCAAAACCAACTGCAATAATTTTATCTGCACCTAATTTTGATTCAGAGAAACCTTCATTGGCATTAATAATCGCTTTAGCCGCAAATTCATTTGAGCCATAAATCGCAATTGTATCTGCTTTTTCTAATACAGTAGATGCTTCAGTTTTTGCAGCTGCATCATCTACTTGCGCTGGAATACGCACTTCAATCACAACATTCGCATCATTTTCAGCGACATCATTTTTAAATTTATCATGTCCTAAAACAGCAACTTTTAAATCTTTACCTTCTAATAATTCTACCATTTTTTCAATGAAACCAGCTGTACGTTGTGTAATTGATTGTGAGTTTGCTTCTTGAGAAACTACACCGATACGCACTTTATCTTTACCTACTTTTTCTTGAATTAATGGCAACATATGTTCTGCAGCGTTTGCACCGGCAGCATAGTTATCCGTTGAAGCTGTCGCAAAAATAGATCCTTCTGGAGCGCCTGGTACACCTGAGTCAAAACCAATAATTGGAATACCTTTATCTTTTGCTACATTTAAAGCATCTACTGCTGCTTCTGTATCAAGTGCTGCTAATGCAATCGCACTTGGTCCTTTATTAATCGCATTGTTAATTTGTTCTAGCTGTTCTGCAATAGCTGTTTCATTTTGTGGTCCGACAAAGTTGATTTTTGCACCAAATTCTTTTGCAGCTTCATCAGCACCTTTGTTAACCGCTTTCCAAAAGTCGTGTTGGAACCCTTTGGCAATAACCTCTACTTTAAATTCCTCAGCTGATACACTTGGTATGAAACTTGAAATACCAGATAATGTTAACAATGAAGCGACAGCTAATACTTTCACTTTAAATGATTTTTTCATAATAAATTCTCCTCTTTCGTTCTTTTTATTGCTTTAAATCTTATCAATTTGCTACTCATCATGACCTTATTCCAACAATTCTATGTCGTAAAATCATTTTAGTTATTTACTCTATTTTAATAACCATGATTCGTTTGATTATTTTTTATTTTTACGGATAAGAATATCTGAATATACTGCCACAATTACAACGAAACCAGTGATGAACAATTGATAATGTGGTTGTAAATCAATGTATGGTAAACCGATTTTTAAGACAGACATAATGAACACACCGATAACTGTTCCTAAGATTGAACCAACCCCACCAGAAAGTGAAGTCCCACCGACTACAACACCTGCAATCGCATCTAACTCAAAACCATTACCAGTTCCCGGTAAAATAGTTGAGTAAGTAGCAGCATAGGCAATACCTGCTAAACCAGCTAATAAACCACTAATTAAATATGCAATTGTTTCCCACTTAACAACATCGACTCCTGATAAACGTGTTGCTTCTTTATTGCTTCCGATTGCAAAAATATAACGTCCAATTTTTGTTTTATTTAACACAATTGCTGCTGTAATTGCTATAACTGTTAAAACAATTAATCCAGTTGGAAAATTATTTTGTGTTCTAAAAATATTTTTATACCAACCATCATCTGAGCTGCGTAATGGGAATGTCACACTTTGCACATTGGATACAATTGAAGATAGACCACGTGTCACCATCATTGTTCCTAAAGTTGCAATAAATGGCGGTAAACCAAATTTTGCAACCATTATTCCATTAAATAGACCAAATACACCTCCTATAACTAAAATTGCTAACAGAGCCAACCATAATGGCCATCCCATTTTCGTATGTAACACTCCACCGATAATAGTCGAGCACATCATGACTGTCCCTAATGATAAATCAATCCCACCTGTGATAATAACAAACGTCACACCTATTGCTAAAAAACCAATATAGTAGGATGCATCCATAATACTTACAACTGTATCAAATGATCGAAATGATTCACTTGATACGGCAAAAAAACTAAAAATAACGATTAAGGCAATTAACGCAATTAATTTTTGTAATCCCATCGTTTTTTCTATTTTCTTAAATAATGACAAATTTTCATTGTTTTCCATAATACTTGCTCCTTATTCTGACTCCAACAAGCTGAAATGGCGACTACTTCACAAAATGCTTAAATTACTAGTACTTTTGACCCCAATAATTCGTTTCCCTTACATATTATGTTCAAGTAACTCATTTCAAAATACTCGTTGTCACACGATGTTTTAAATAGGTTTAAAATTTAGATAGTTCTATTATTATTCTGATTGATTCAAACTACCTATCATCTAGTTGAAAAATCGTTGATTACATTCACTACTTTTCTTACCGATCGGTTGCTAATGCTAAAATACGTTCTTGTGTCGCTTCACTAATATCTAGCTCACCTGTTTTACGTCCCTCACACATAACCACAATTCTATCGCTCATACGTAAAATTTCAGTTAATTCAGAAGAAATCATAATGATTGACTTACCGCTTGCTGCTAAATCATTCATTAATTTGTAGATTTCACTTTTAGCGCCGACATCAATTCCTCGAGTAGGTTCATCAAATATTAAAATATCACTATCTTGCTCCAACCATTTCGCAATAACAACTTTTTGCTGATTTCCACCAGATAAATTACGAATTAATTGTTTGGATGACGGTGTTTTTGTCCGCAATTGTTTAACAAAGTGATCACTCACTTCAACAATTTTCTTATCATTGATTAATCCACCTTGAACATATTTATCTAAATTTGTCATAACAGTATTATTCGCAATTGTCATATCGACAATACAACCAAATTGCTTGCGGTCCTCTGACAAATACCCAATACCTGCTTTAATCGCATCTTGTGGTGTTTTTATATCGACTACCGTTCCATTCACTGTAATCGTACCACTATCTTTTTTGTCCGCACCAAAAATTAATCTAGCTACTTCTGTACGACCTGCACCCATTAATCCTGAAAAGCCTAGTATTTCGCCTTTTCGCAATTCAAAGCTAACATTTTTTACTGCATTGCCTGAATTTAAATTTTCAACTTTTAATACAATTGGTGCACCCTCCGGAACGGTTGAACATTCTTTAGGATCTTCGTAGATTGTGCGACCAACCATCATTGAAATAATATCGTCTTTTGTCGTTTCACGTGTATTTACCGTACCAACATATTCACCGTCACGCATGACCGTCACACGATCGGTAATACGAGCTATTTCATCCATACGATGTGAAATATAGACTATTCCTACACCTTTTTGACGCAAATCAGCGATAATTGCAAATAACTCATTAATCTCAGATTCGGTTAATGCTGCCGTCGGTTCATCAAACACAATGATTTTTGCATTCATCGACAATGCTTTAGCAATTTCTACCATTTGTTGTTTACCAACCGTTAAATTCCCTGCTTTTTCATTAGGATTAATATTTAATTTCAATAATTTGAATAATTCCTGCGTCTGTTTAACGCTTTCATTATCATCTAATAAAATACCTTTTTTCTTCTCTCTACCAATAAATATATTTTGCGCAACTGTAAGATGATTCATCATATTTAATTCTTGATGTACAATTACAATCCCTGCATCCATCGCCTCAATTGGCTTGGAGAATCGAACTTGTTGCCCATTATAAATAATTGTGCCCTCATCAGCACTATAAATTCCAGTTAATACTTTCATTAATGTTGATTTTCCGGCTCCGTTCTCACCCATTAAGGCATGTACTTCACCTGGACGCAAATCTAAATTTACGCCTTTCAACGCTTTAACTGGACCAAACGATTTCACTATATTTTTCATTTCTAAGATGACACGTTGTTCCACTTACTTCACCTTACCTTCTCTCATTCGACCAAAGTTATCTTAATATGATTAATCATTTTTTCTTACAGAAAGCTGTTCTTCTAAAACTACCAGACGTTCCTCTAACAAATGAATATGCTTCTGCTGTTCTAATAATAACTCTCCAATTTGTGTTAAAAAATGACTATTCATAAAATGATCTTGTGCATGAACGGCTAATAAACTGACTTCTATATTTTCTCCACGAACTTCTCGTTCAATTAAAGCCGTTTGAACATCATGTGCTTGGTTGACATATTTTTTTACTTCGTCCCAAGCCTGCTGATTATTATAATCACTCATTATCGTATTAAGCCCTTGCCCCATTGCTTTACCGCTTAATACAATCAATCGCATTAATTGTTGTTCAATGTCTGCTGACATATTATTTATCTCCCATTAAAGTCAAGGCTTGATTCAAAACATTTTCCCCTTGCATTAATTCAAAGTCTTCGTCTGAAATAACATCTACTGGAATATTTAATTTTGCTTTTGTTTTATCTTTTAAATAAGCTAATTGAGGTCCTAATAATAAAACATCTACATTTTTTAAAGTATCAATTCCTGTAATTCCAACTGAATAAACGACAACATCTAGTTGATCTTTCAAAACAACTTCATGAATACGTTCTACTAACATACTTGTTGTTAATCCACCGATACAGGATAAAATAATGGTCTTTGTCATTTTAATAGCTCCTTTTACTAAACATCATCATCGTAACGAGGAGAAAGTGGAATTTCTAACCAAATACACGCTATCCCACTTTCTCTTACGTCACATATACTTCAACAACTCTCTACTTGTACACTGGACCTAATGTTTTGCACGCACGATAATCTGCAGCTTCCAAGTTTTCGGTACCATACAATGACCAATCTTTTGGACGGAAAATATCTTCTTCTGGGACATTGTGCATATTAACCGGAATACGTAGCATTGATGCCAATGTAATTAAATCCGCTCCGATATGTCCATATGAAATCGCACCATGGTTTGCACCCCAATTATTCATCACATCATAAACTGATTTAAATGCACCTTTTCCTGTTAAACGTGGAGCAAACCAAGTTGTTGGCCAACCTGGATCAGTACGCATGTCTAATGTATTATGTACTTCTTCCGGCAACTCCAATGTATAGCCTTCTGCAATTTGTAATACTGGACCAACGCCTTTTAAGAAATTCAAGCGTGCCATTGTTACTGGCATACCACCTTTAGTTAAGAAACGTGTTGAGAAACCTCCACCACGGAAGTACTCACGATTAGCTGCAGGAAATACTGTATTTTCATACATTGCTTTTGCTTCATCTTCAGATAATTCCCAATACGGTTTCATCACAGGTTCACCGTCACGACTCGCTTGACCTGTCCCATCCAATGTACATGAACCAGAATTAATTAAATGTAAGAATCCATTTTCAGCATGCCCCTCAACTTTATGACCTGTTACACGTTCAACTGCTTCAGGTGACCAGTATGTTCTAACATCTGCAAAAATTTGAGGTGTATTGGTTAATAAATAGTTAAATAACATCGTTACACCATTTAATGCATCATTTTCGGTTGCGAAAATATATGGATTACGAATACCGTTCCAATCATATTGAGAATTCAATAAAGTTTCCATAAAGTCCCCATTTGGGAAGTGGTCTGTCCATTGACGTTGTCCTTGGAATCCTCCCACAATAGCATTATGACCCACAGATTCTTCAACAAATCCTAATTCTGCTAAACGTGGATTACCAATCATTAAATCACGACCAATAATAAACATCTTAACAACGAATTCCCATTGTCTTTCTTTTTCTTCAGCTGAAAGAACTAAATCTTCACGATTTCGATCGATTCCCTCTTTAACATGTTCTTTCACCCATGCAAGTGCACGTTCATATTCTTCATGGTCATAGATACCTTCTTCCAAACGACGAATAAATTCTGACATATCAATATATTCATTTCGCATACCTAAATATTCTTGGAAGAAATCGGCATCAACGATTGAGCCTCCAATACCCATAGAAACATTTCCCATGGATAGATATGACTTATCTCGCATAATACCCTTCGAAATAGCAGCTCGCACATAGCGTAAGATTTTTTCACGAACATCTTCAGGAATCTCAGTATCAGTTGAATCCTTAACATCTTTACCATAAATACCAAATGCTGGAATTCCTTTTTGTGCATGAGATGCTAATACTGCTGCTAAATATACAGCACCTGGACGTTCTGTTCCATTAAAGCCCCAAATAGCATGTGGAATATCTGGTGACATATCCATTGTTTCAGAACCATAGCACCAACAAGGTGTCACTGTAATCGTTCCACAAATATTGGAACGTTTAAATAATTCATGAGATGCAGCAGCTTCAGGAACACGTCCAATCGTAGAAGGTGAAATCACACATTCTACTGGCGTACCATCTGGATATTTTAAGTTAGCTGAAATTAATTCTGCTACACTTTTTGCCATATTCATTGTTTGTTCTTCTAATGATTCACGTACACCATTACGGCGACCATCAATCGTTGGTCGAATACCAATTTTTGGATAATTTGTCATTTTGATACACTCCTTACTATTTTTTTAATCTTCTTTTACTGTACCATCGGCATTATATTTCCGATAACCAGGATGTGTTCCGGTTACTTTATAATTTGCACGCATATTAAACAAGCGTTCTAATGTTTCACGCGGAATTTCTTTCTCCTCAAGTCCCTTTGTCGATAATAACATTCGTGCATGGAAAGTAGATTTCGCTACTAATTCTAATGTTTCCATACGATAAAATGCGGTAATCACATCGCTACCAACTGCCAATGCTCCATGATTTTCCAATAACATAACATCATGATCTGGTAAATATGGTGTAATAGCATCTGGAACTTCCATTGTACTCGGAACTCCAAATGGTGTAATTGGCACAGACCCAATCACAATAGCGCTTTCAATTAATGAATACGTATCCAATGGAATATGCGCTAAAGCAAAACTTGTTGCAATCGGTGGATGAGCATGTACCACTGCTTTAACATCAGAGCGCTCCTCATAACAACGAATATGCATTTTTATTTCACTCGACGGACGATACCCCTCTTGTGCCTCCAGGATTTCTCCCTTCATATTCAACTTCACTAATTTTTCCGGTGTAATAAAACTTTTGCTCATTCCAGTAGGCGTCGCTAAAAGTTCATTCTCGTTCAATCGCACTGAAACATTCCCATCATTCGCCGCTACCCAGCCTAATTGCCACATTTTATGGCACACATCGCATATTTGTTCACGAATAATTTGTTCAGATTCCGTCATAATCTCATCCCTTTCTTTATTCAGAATATAACAAATAGTCGTAATATTTACAATGGGTGGTCAAAAAGCTGGTGTTTTTCGATGAAAGCGGTTATAATTTATTTATATTTGTTCATAAATGTTCATGTTTTTTAGCTAACAAGTATGATTTATCAAAAATAGTGATAAAGTGAGCAAACCGAAATGAACCACGAGACAATATTGTGTAAGTATAAATTACTTGCCTTAAGCACTAAAACAAGCTCATAAAGAGGACGTCATTTCAGCTCATTAACATCAAAATAAAGGAGTGTTTAAAATGCCGGCAATTGAAAGACGATTACAAATTTTGAAAATTCTACAAGCAAAAAAATTTACAACGACCAAATATTTAGAACAACAATTATTTTGCAGCACTTCTACATTAAGACGAGAACTTATAAAGCTAGAGAAAGATGGGAAAATCATTCGCACACATGGCGAAGTACAATTAGCCAGTGATAGCAATATTGAATTCAGCTATCATACCCGTAAAACAGAACAGTCATGCTCTAAGGAAATTATTTCAGATATTGCTGCTACTTTTTTAACCAATAATTTATCAATTTTCTTAGATAGTTCTACTACCGCAGCCAATCTAATTCCACATCTTGAAAAATATACCAATTTAAGGATTATTACAAATGGTTTAGTTTCGGCCTTAACATTATGTAATATGGATAATGTGTCACTTTACTTTGCTGGAGGATACATCAATTACAATACCCAATCTTCTCTGGGTAATTTCGCTACTACTTTCCTTGATAATTTTCACGCTGATTTAGCAATTTTTAGCTGCCGTGGCTTAGATCGCTTCGGTATATATGAAGCTAATCCTGAACAAGCTTTAATTAAAAAGAAAATGATTGAAAATTCAGACACTAATATACTATTAGCCGATAATACAAAATTTAATACTTCTCATTATTTTAAGCTTGCAAATTATCAACACATTGACTACATTATCACCAATTCTGTTCCATCTGATTCTTTTTTAGACTCCGTTGGCAGTCAATGTGAAATTTTATGGTAAAATAAAACGACTCTTCATCAACTAGTTCAATCTACTAGTCGACACAGAGTCGTTTATTGATTACATTCTCACTCACCACTCGGTTTCATCGCTTGTTGCTCCGATGTAATACGCATTAATTTATCACGCAAATCTAATTCCATTGCTTGTAACTCTTGTTCTGCTAAGGCACGCTGACGACGTCCTTCTGTTTGAATTTGCAAGGTTTCTTCTAATGTTGCAATCAAATTCGCTTGCGTTTTCTGTAAGGTTTCAATATCAATTACACCTCGTTCAGATTCACGTGCAGTATCAATCGCACTTTGTTTCAACATTTCAGAATTTCGTAGTAATAAATCATTGGTTGTTTCAGATACTTGACGTTGAGTAATCGCAGCATTTTGTTGACGTAATAATGCTAAAGCAATTGTAATTTGATTTTCCCATAATGGAATCGCTGTATGAACTGACACTTGAATCTTTTCAGCGAGTGCTTGATTCGTATTTTGAATCATACGGATTTGTGGGGCTTGCTGAATCGTCATTTGACGTGTCAAACGTAAATCGTGAGTACGTTTATCTAAACGGTCAAGAAATTGATTTAAATCATTGACAATTTGCACATCCATTTGGCTATTACTTTCTTTAGCCTTTTCAATCGCTTCTGGAATAATTTTTTCCTGCAATTCTTGCATTTTTACTTCTCCAGCAGCGATATAAATATTCAATGCCTCAAAATAATCTTTATTTTTATTATATAATTGCTCCAGCATAATATTATCATTTAACAACTCATTCTTCTCACGCTCTAACCGAATCGCCACCTTATCAATTTGACTACCAATCTTTTGATATTGAATTTGTGTTTCAGCAACCGATGTTTTCACTTTGGCAAATAAACGTTTAAAGACATTAGGTTCTGCCGTTAATTCACGTGGATTAGAGCGATTCAATTGCTGCATTAAATCAGTTAAGACATCGCCAATTTCACCTGTATCTTTCATTTGCACTTGCATCAACATAGAATGAGAAAATTCACTTAATTTCTTTTGTGCATTTGAACCGTATGCAATAACGGCATTCATATTCGTTTCATCAATTTGTTTAGCCAAATCATAGGCTTGTTTTTGTCGATGTTCAGGCAAACGATGAATTAATTTTTCAGTTGTAATCGCACGTTTAGATAACATTTGTGCGTCTAATAAGTCATTTTGTACACTATTATTCGAAACGCTCTCTTTTTCATCAAAAGGATTCGCTAATAAATCATCGACTGCTGATGTCGTTGTTTCATTGACTAATTCATCAAATAATGATTCTGTATTTTTTTCGCTCATTTCAATCCCCCTATTGTGCTATTCTAGTTCTATTCAAAATCATCAAAGGCAAATGGGTCTTCTACTAAAGAGTCTACATTTTCTTCTTTTAATGTTTCACTTGCTTTATATAAATTTTTATTTGCTAATTTGATTTCATCATCTAAATCATTGTAAACCGATTGATGAAATTGTAAATATTGTTCTGTAATTGATTCACAAATTTTTTCAATCGTTGACGCACTTTTATCTAAAATCAGATACGTTTGTTTATTTTTCGCCACATGATTCGAAATTTCAACATATTTAGCTGTTAAATCTTCCAATGACGGCAATAACTTATTCATAAAAATACCCGCTTGTGGCAAACGTGCTGGTTCTGCAACAATATCTTTGAAAAATTGTTTAGCAACATCAATCGTATTGTGACGTGTTTCAATAATACGTAATTTTGCAACAGCCTGCATATTTTTTTCACTATTTTCAATACGAACTTTCGCTTCAGCCATTTGACTACGGAAGAAATCAATATCACTATCCGATAAACCATGATGACGATAATGTTGTACTTTACCCGATTTCACATGAGCAAAATTATTTGGTTCATGTCGTTCAACTCGAGAAATTAACCAAGCTATTCCTGCAAATGGGGCAGAACAAATGGCAATGCAAGATGCTATAACGGCATGCGATGCCATAAATTGATCAATGATATATGACATAGACATTTCGACAGACATGAAAGCGGCTGTCATGAACGTAAAGACAATCCCTATATAATAAATAATCGTTAACCAATTTTGTCCAAATCTTCGTGTTAATCCACCAAAAATAAAACTAAGTAACATCACACCTAAAATAATTGCCGAAACAACTACGACCAAACTAAAAATTGTCACTACTCCTCGATAAAGTAATACAATGAAAAAACTCTCCATTAATACAGGAATAAGAAATAATGAAGATAACTTCGTAATATAAGAATAATTCAGTGAATACCCTTTAAGCAGCTCTTTCCCTAGTAACATACCGTATATCATTCCAATAATGATAGCCAGACTTAGTAACAATAATGACATCTTTTATACCCTCCTATTTATTCTAGTTCATTCGGACTGCCTTGCCTACCACTCTGCAGAGCACCCTCACTCACCTATATTTTGATAATTTTCAATAGCACCAATACTATTTGCTTTTCCTTACTCTTAGTATAGCATTTGCCATTTAGGAGAGTATCAGCCCCAAGTCCTATTTATCTAAAATATGCAATCGAAGTTGATTGAGAGCTATCCTAGAGGCACGTTCACAAATCAATGCTCGATTACCAAATAAATGATATTCTTTGACATTGACCTTTCCTTTAACGTAAGTTGCAATATAAACTAAGCCTACTGGTTTATCTGTACCGTCACTCGTAGGCCCTGCAATACCAGTTGAGGCAATCGCTACATCACTATTCAATCGCTTAGCAACACCGATGACCATTTCTCTAGCAGTTTGCTCACTCACTGCACCGTACTTCTCAATTGTATCGGCGTTGACACCCAATGTTTCAACTTTAGATTGATTGGAATAGCAAACAATCCCCTCTTTTAGCACTTGAGAAATACCACTCTGTTCCACTAAAGAAGACGTAATTGCTCCACCAGTAATTGACTCGGCGATACTAATTGATAATTGCTTTTCTAATAAGAGTTGTGCAACTACACGATGCATTTCAGTTTGCGTTTCAGCGACACGCTCATCGCCAATTAAATAAATATACTCTCCCACTTCTGATTGTAACTGCTCTATGATTGGTTTCATGATTTCTCGACATTTCGCTTCATTATCACCTGATGCTGTTACACGCAATAAAACTTCACCTGTTTTAGCATAGAGTGCCATTGTTGGATTGGTTTGACTGTCCAATAATGTCTTTATTTTCATCTCAAGTGCTGACTCACCAATTCCAAAGAAACGAATATATGCCGATACAAATTGTTTATCGGAATACTGTCTTAAATAGGGAATAACTGACTCTTCAAACATTGCTTTCATCTCATTTGGTGGGCCAGGCAATAAAATAATACGTTGATTTTCTTTTTCAATAATTAATCCAGGTGCTGTCCCTTGATGATTCGTCAATATTTTCGTGTGTTCCGGCACATATGCCTGTTTACGATTATTTTCTGATATGAGTACACCTTTGCGATTATGCGTTAAATATGTAATAATTTGTTGCCAAATTTCTTCATGATAAATCAATTCATAACCAAAGTAAGACGCTGCTACTTCTCGGCTAATATCATCATCAGTTGGGCCTAAACCACCTGTAATAATAATCGTATCCGCTGTTTTAAATGCCATATCCAATGCTTGTGACAAGCGTTTAGGATTATCTCCCACTGTTGTTTGCTTAAATACATTGATACCTAAATTCGCCAATTGCTTTGATAAATAAGCAGTATTCGTATTGACAATATCACCCAATAACAATTCTGTGCCGACTGACATTAATTCTACATTCATCTTCATCACCCCATGAATCATTTGTTATATCTATTTTACCAAAAAAAATTCAATTTGCGACAATGCATGCACTGAAGTAGAAATCACAATCCCACAAAAAAAGAGCTGAGACCGAAATCTCAACTCTTATTCGAAACGACAGAATACGTTTAAACGTACCAGTTATAAAGGTTCACAACATTATAACTTATAACGCCTTCCTGGCATATGTTATACTGTCTGCAGTCTACCAGACTGATTCGACTCATCGCATGAATGCATTATAGCACATGCATATCGCAGTTTGCAAATAGATTAATAAGAAAAACACTTGAACCGAAGTTCAAGTGCTCAAATTCATATTATCCACGACGTTGACGTGAATCAGCTGCACGCTGTAATGCTTGTCCGATATAGTTAACACATAGCATTAATACTAATACTAATAATACAGCTGGTAACCATACCCATGTTTTATTTTCAATTGTATCTGGATTATTGGCATAACCGATTAATGTCCCAATTGACGGTGTTCCGACTGGTAAACCAAATCCTAAGAAACTTAAACCAGTTTCCAAACCGATATTAGCTGCGAAACTCAATGTTAAGTTCGTAATTAAGATAGAACTCAAGTTTGGTAATAACTCAAACAAGATAATTTTCCAATCACGTGTTCCCATTGTTTTTGATGCACTAATATAATCTTTAGAAGCCTCACTTAATGCTGCCGTACGCACTAAACGTGTTATCCCCGGCCAAGCAAATACAGATAAAATTAAAACTAATTTTATCATACTGAAACCTTCAGTAATTGAAATCATTACAATAGTAAACATAAGCGTTGGTAATACCATAACGAAGTCAACTACACGCATCATCACATCATCAATTTTTCCACCATAGTAACCAGAAATAATCCCTAAGGCAATCCCAATTACTGCAGTAAGAACTGTTACTGACCAGCCGATGAATAATGAATTACGTGTACCGGCAACTAACATACCGAACACATCACGTCCACCTTCATCAGTACCTAAGATATGACCATCAACACCTGGTTTTAAAAAGCGATCAAAAATACTAACTTTCATCGCTGCGTCCATATCAATAAAATATGGAACTAAAATTGATGCTCCTAAAATTAAAACTAATAATATTAACGCACCTATCGCAACCTTATCCTTCAAAAATTCTCGCTTGATTACTTCAAATCCCATTGGAGGAAGCGAAACTGGCTCTTCTTTTGTCAGTTCTTGCTCAACAACTAAATCTTTTTCTTTTAATTCCATTGTCTTCCTCCTTTCTTAATCTATACGGATTCGTGGATCAACGAATACCATAATAATATCCGATAATAATGTTCCCAATAGGGTCATGAAACCAAAGAACAATACTAAAGTCATCATTACTGAGAAATCACGCCCAGTTATTGAATTGATAAACAATTGTCCCATACCTTGATAAGAGAAAATACGTTCTGTAATAACGGCACCTGAAACTAAACCAGTAATCGTATATCCAAGAAATGCTGCAATCGGTAAAAGAGAATTACGGAAAATATGACGGCGATAAACGACAGATTCCGGTACCCCTTTAGCACGTGCAGTACGAACATAATCTTGCGACTTCGCATCGATAATACCTGTTCTCAAATATTGAATTGTACCTGTCGTACTAATTAATGCCAATGTTGTCCCTGGTAACACCACGTGCTTCAATCTTGAAAATACTTCTTCAATCGTACCTAAAGTAACATTAGAATCAACTGTACCACGTGTTGGGAACCAATTTAATGTATAACCAAAAATCCATAACATCAATAATCCTAATACAAATGACGGCATTGAATAAGAAATAAAGTTATACAAGTTGATTGTACGGTCCATCCAAGTATCTTGATAACGTCCAGAAATTAAACCTAATGGTAAAGCGATAAGGTACGTTACGATAACAGTGAATAATGATAACCAAATAGTAGGCCACACACGTTGTGCAATAATTGCTGTAACAGGTTGTTTATGTTGGAAACTTCTACCAAAATCACCAACCATGATACCTTTCATCCAATCAATATAACGCTCGTGCCAAGGACGATTCAATCCTAATGATTCACGCATCGCCTCTTGTTGTGCTGCTGTAATTGACGGGTCAATTAACCCCGTTAAAGCATCACCAGGCATTAAAGCCGATAACGCAAAGACAAGTATCGTTAAAATAAACAATTGAGGAATCATCAAAATGACACGTCTAAGTATTGTTTTCCACATTTATTTCACGCCCCCTTGCTCGTTCAAATCACGTAACGCAACTTTATGCGTTGGCGTTAAGTTTTTCAAATCATACACTTTTCCAGTTTCTGTATAATATTTCGATGCATTTGTTTGATATTCCTTCTCTACACGCAAACGATTTAATTTATTTTGTTCACGAACATTCGGATCCGTTTGTGGAATAGCTGATAATAAACGACGTGTATAAATATGTTGTGGGTCATTGTAAATATCTGAACGTAAACCATACTCTGTAAAACGTCCACGATACATAATAGCAATTTCATCACACATATGTTTAACAACACCTAAGTCATGCGAAATGAATAAGAAACTCGTGTTGTACTCTTCTTGAATACGTTTCATGAAGTTCAATACTTGTGCTTGCACAGATAAATCCAATGCTGAAACAGGCTCATCTGCAATCACTAGTTTTGGATTCAATGCCACTGCACGAGCAACCCCAATACGTTGACGTTGTCCACCTGAAAATTCATGTGGATATTTATTTAACGCATCTTCAGAAAGCCCTACAATGTTTAATAATTCAATCATTTTACGGCGTTCTTCATCTGGTGTCATATTTTCGAAGTTGCGTAAAGGTTCTGATAAAATCATTGAAATACGTTTTTTAGGGTTAAAACTTGATAACGCATCTTGGAAAATCATCTGTACATTACGGCGATAATTCGAACGACGTTGACGAGCTTCAGACGTGATATTTTTACCTTCGTAAATAATTTGTCCGTCTGTCATTTTCTCTAAACCAATAATCGCTTTACCGATAGTTGATTTACCTGATCCAGACTCCCCTACTAAACCATAGGTTTTCCCTTCTTCAATCGCTAAATCAACACCGTCTACTGCATATACATAATCTGTTATACGGTTAAAAAATCCACTGCGAATCGGATAATGGACTTTTAAGCCGGAAACTCTCATAAATTCTGACATTATTGTCCCTCCTCTTCAAAATGGAAATGCTCATGGCATGTACAACGTACCCAATGGCTAGGTGATACTTCATGTAATACAGGATGCTCCTCATGTATCGACGCATCAATCCATGGAATACGTGGTGCAAAACGGCACCCTTTACGTGGCAATTTCGGTAATGGTGGTACAATACCTTGAATAACATGTAAATCGCCTGAACCATTTTCTAATTGGTCATTTGTTTGTGGAATTGAACGTAATAATGAACGTGTATATGGATGTTTTGGATTATTGAATAATTCATGTACAGTCGCAATTTCAACAATTTGTCCAGCATACATTACTGCCACACGGTCAGCTGTTTCAGCTACAACCCCTAAATCATGTGTGATCAAGATAATTCCTGATTCTGTTTCCTCTTGAATTTCGTTTAATAAGTCTAAAATTTGAGCTTGAATCGTTACATCCAACGCTGTTGTTGGTTCATCTGCAATAATAATTGGCGGTTTACATGCTAAAGCAATCGCAATCACCACACGCTGACGCATACCACCAGATAATTCATGTGGATATTGTTTTGCTGTACGCTGAGGATTCGCAATTCCTACTTGGTCCAACAATTCTAATACACGTTCATGACGTTGTTGCGCATTTAATTTAGTATGATAAACAAGTGCTTCGTCTATTTGTGCTTCAATTGTCATCAAAGGATTCAATGAAGCCAATGGGTCTTGGAAAATCATCCCAATCTCTTTACCACGAACTGTATTAAATTGTGTCTCATCATAATCAACTAAGTTATTACCTTTATAGTTAATTTCACCAGTAATTTTCGTCACACGTGGATTATGCAAACCCATAATAGCGGTTGCTAAGGTACTCTTACCACAACCGGATTCACCCACGATTGCTAATTTTTCATTTTTAAATAATTGTAAACTTACACCGTCTACTGCATCATAGTAACTATCTTTGATACGAAACCCAATATGTAAGTCTTTGATATCTAGTAACAATTCTGGATTATTCATATTCTTCCTCCGTTCATCATCTATTTCGTTTTTATTAAGCCTCTTTTAACGTTTCAATATATTGAACGGCATCCCCAATATTTGTTAATTGCTCAATTTTTTCATCATCGAATGTCACGTCAAAATGATTTTCAATTTCCATTACTAACTCAACAACATCCAATGAGTCAGCACCTAAATCATCAAATGTCATTGTTGGAGTGACAGTCTCTTCATTCACATTAAAACGGTCTACAATCATGTTTTTCACAATTGAAAACACTGTTTCTGTTTCACTCATTATTTACACCTCCAACCTCATCGTACACTTTATGCTATTATATACTCACCTATTTTACATATTCTCACAGTAATTGTCCACAAAAAATTAATCTTTTTAGACAATTCTCATTTATTTATTAATTATTAGCGAAATATTCAACTAACTGATCCACTACTTTTGCTTCCATAATATTTTTTGCTTGTCGAATCGCATGGAAAATCGCCTCTTCATTTGATGAACCATGTGCCTTAATTACCGGAGCATTTACACCTAATAAAATAGCTCCCCCTTGTTTAGAATCATCATACTGGTCACGCAATGAAAGCAATGCATCTTTAATTAATAGAGCACCTAATTTACCTTTTATACCGGAAGAAAGTAATTTATGTTTAATCGCACTAAACAATGTCTTTGATGTTCCCTCTAATGATTTTAAAATCGCATTACCAGTAAATCCGTCCGTTACGGCAATATCACAAACACCTTGTAATAATTCTTTTGCTTCAACATTACCAATAAAATGAATGGACGGTTCTTCGTTCAATAGAGCGTAACTCGCTTTTGCTAACTCATTCCCTTTACTTGCTTCAGTTCCATTATTAATTAATCCGACACGTGGCTGCGAGATACCCAATACTGCTTTCGCATAAAAATTAGCTAAAATCGCAAATTGGTGTAAATTTTTAGGCCTGCAATCAGCATTAGCTCCAGCATCCATTAAAATAAATTGTGGAGCTTTCTCATTCATTGTCGGTAAAATAGGCATTAAGCCTGGACGGTCTACTCCTTTAATACGACCAATGACTAATAATCCACTCGCTAACAGTGCCCCAGTATTTCCTGCTGATAACAATACATCTGCCTCATTATCTTTAACCATTTGTGCAGCTAATACCATTGATGATTGTTTTTTTCGTCGCACTGCTGAAACAGGTTCATCATCACTTTCGACTTTTTCGGTTGTATGAACAATAGTAATTCGTTCACTAAGTTCTAAATATGGGGTAATTTTTGTTTCATCACCAACTAAAACAATTTCAATATTTGAAAATTGTTTTACAGCCATATTGACACCTTCGACAATTGATTTTGGTGCATGATCTCCACCCATTGCGTCAACTGCAATTTTAAACATATTATTTCCTCGCCTTCTTATTTGGGTTCGTTCGGGTTGGCTTGACCTCCACTTCGCTGTGCTCTTGCAGCACTTGCGTGCTGCTGTGAACTATTCTCTGATGGTCGAAGCCAAAACCTTCTCACTATATTTTATACTTCAATAATTAATTGTTGATTCCATTCTTGCAGTCGAGCTGCTTCTACTTCACTTAATAAATACGGCTGCTCTATCAACTGTTTCGCTTCTTGTCTAGCAACCGCCAAAATATGTTGGTCTTCTATTAAATTAGCATAATGGAATTGTGGTATCCCACTCTGATTTTTTCCTAATAAATCGCCCATGCCTCGAATTTTCATATCTTCTTGACTAATTCGAAAACCGTCTTGTGTTTGCGTCATAATATCAAGTCTCGCATCACCTTGGTCAGTCGTAGGATTACCAATTAAATAACAATAAGATTGTAAACTACTTCGTCCAACACGACCTCGCAATTGATGCAACTGTGCTAATCCAAAACGTTCAGCAGATTGTATCACAATAATCGTGGCATTTGGCACATCAACCCCCACTTCAACCATGGTTGTTGCCACTAAAATTTGTGTATGATTTTGCTTAAATTGATCCATTACTGCTTGTTGGGCTGCTTTATCTAATTGTCCATGCAGCACATCAACTTGATAATTAGAAAAACGCTCGATTAACGTTTCAGCAATTTCATTTACATTATCAATACTTTGCATCGTTTCAGAGGCATCAATTAATGGTAAAACATAGTAGACTTGGTGTCCTTTTGCCAGTTCTTCATCCATACGTTGATACACTGTGTCAATCGCATCTGCTTTTAACCGTTCTGTTGTTATCGGTTGGCGACCACCCGGTAACTCATCAATTGTCGAAACAGATAATTCGCCATAAACTGTCATCGCAAGAGAACGTGGAATAGGCGTTGCCGTCATTTGTAATAAATTGACACCTACTTCATTTTTATTAAGTAACATTTGCCTTTGATTTACACCAAAACGATGTTGTTCATCAATTACAACTAATCCTAATTGCTTAAATTCAATTTGCTCTTGAATCAGTGCGTGCGTTCCAATAACAATGCGAATACGTCCTGACGCTAATCCCTCAACCAGTTGTTTCTTTTCCTTTGCTTTTAAGGCACTCACTAAACATTCTGCGTGCAAATTCATCGGTTCAAACAAACGATTAAAATTCTCAGTATGTTGTTTCGCTAAAATTTCTGTTGGAACCATTAACACTACTTGGTAGCCAGCTAACACCGACGCAATCATGGCTAAAAAAGCAACTAATGTTTTTCCACTCCCCACATCGCCTTGTACCATGCGTTTCATAGGAAATGGTGCCATTAAATCAGAACATATTTCATTGACTGCCTTTTTTTGTGCTCTCGTCAACTCATACGGTAATTGACTAATAATTGATTTTAATTCATCAACATCGTAATAAACACGCACACCCTTTTGTGACAAATCTTGAGCAGTCGCATTCAATAAACGCCATTGATATAGGAAGAATTCTGAAAAAATTATTTTTCGCTTTGCCTGCTGATGCTCTGACATTTCTTTTGGAAAATGCATGCAGTAAAGTGCTTGTCCCATTGGCCACATACGATATTTTTCATTTAAGTAATGGGGGATTATTTCCGGAATATTGCCGTCTAAATACTCAAAACCTTGTCTAATCACCGTTTCAAGTGTCGTCTGTTTTAAGCCTTTGACAGTCGGATATACAGCTGATAATGTATCTCCCTCGGTCTGCTCCTTAATCATTTTCATGCCAAGTAAACTTTGTTGATTACTTTGCCATTTACCATAAATTGCTCGTACTTGTCCCAATTCAAGTTGTTTTTTGAGATAAGGCTGATTAAAAAAAGTTACTTGAATAATTTCACTATCCGACACTGCCATTCTAAAGGATAAGCGACTCTTTTTATGCCCATAAAAATTAACAACCGGTGGACTGACAATCGTTCCTTTTAAAGTCACTTTCTCTTGGTCTAAAATAGTCCCCAATTCTCGCACTTGAATATCTTCATAACGGAAAGGAAAGTGAAAAAGTAAATCCCGTATGGTTTGAATCCCTAATTTCTCAAATAATTCCATTCTTTTTGGCCCCATACCTTTCAAAACACGTATCGATTCATTCCAATGTGGCAATTTTTTCACTCCTTTCTTTTATTAAATAAACAAACAGGGAGCAGAATACAAGCAATACTCGCTTTGCATTCCGATCCCACATCTGTTAATCAATCGTTATTATCTCACTTATTCTACTGAAATAATATAATGATATACAGGCTGATCACCTTGTACAATTTCAAATTCAGCGTCTTCAAACTGCTCAGCTAATTCAGCAATTACAGTTTCAGCCTCCTCTGTGGAGCCTTCTTCACCTACAATAATTGTCACGATTTCAGAGTCTTCATCCATCATCACCATTAATGTTTGTTTCAATGTATCAGCAAGATTCGGTATTGATAATACAATTTTGCCACCAACGATACCCATAAAATCATCTTTTTTAATCGTTACACCGTCAATTTCAGTATCACGAATTGAATAAGTGATTTGTCCACTTTTCACTTGTTGGCTCATCGCATTCATAGCAGTATAGTTATCTTCTATTTCCTGTTCCGGATTGAATGCCATTAACGCCGCAATCCCCTCTGGAATTGTTTTAGTTGGAATAACAATCGTTGGCACTTCAGCCACTTGACTTGCTTGTTCAGCTGCCATAATAATATTTTTGTTATTCGGCAATAAGACAATCCGTTTAGCTTTCGAACTTTCAATTAGTTTAACAAAGTCTTCTGTCGCCGGATTCATTGTTTGTCCACCGGATAATACTTCTGCTCCCATTGAGCGATATAACTCAGTCACTCCGTCACCGGCTGCCACAGCAATAATCGCATATTCCGGTGCTGGTGCTAGTGGTGCAACCACCTCTGCTGTCGTTGCTTGTTGCGACGCTTCATTGGCTTCTAAGGTACGCACTTGTTCACGCATATTATCAACTTTAATTTTTATTAATTCACCAAATTCTTGCCCTAATTGCATAATTTCACCTGGATTTTCAGTATGAATATGCACTTTGACAATTTCATCATCAGCTACGACTAATAAAGAGTCACCTTTTTTATCCAATGTCTGACGAAACGCTTCATAATCAAAGGATTTAATCGTTGTTGGACCCTCACCGATACGCACCATGATTTCTGTACAGTATCCGAAAGTAATTTCTTCCAATGTCATTGGGTTCTCAGCACCGTCTTCAAACATTGCGTGTGCATGAGCTGTTTTTTCAGCTGCACCCTCTTGAATAACCGCCTCACCTTTTAAGGCAGCTAAGAAACCTTCATATACAGATAATAAACCTTTACCACCTGAATCAACCACGCCTACTTGTTTTAATACTGGTAATAGTTCTGGTGTTTTTGCTAATGACTTCTCTGCACCAGTAACAATTGATTGCATTACTTCGATAATATTATCCGTTTTAGCAACTTTTTTCTCACCACGAATAGCAGACTCACGTGCAACCGTCAAAATCGTTCCCTCAACTGGTTTCATGACTGCTTTATAAGCAGATTCCACTCCCCCAGCAAAAGCAGCTACAAAATCATTTGCATCTAAGACGTCTTTTCCAGCTACTGACTGTGAAAAACCTCTAAAGATTTGTGATAAGATAACACCTGAGTTACCACGTGCCCCCATTAATAATCCTTTAGCTAATGCACCTGCTAATTCACCAACAGATGTTGCATTTGATGCTTTTAAATTTTCCACACCAGATGTAAATGACATATTCATATTTGTTCCTGTATCACCGTCTGGAACTGGAAAGACATTTAATGAATTAATTAATTCCATTTGATCGTTTAAGCGTTGTCCACCGGCAATTACCATTGCACGAAACTCTGCTGCTGTAATTTGTTTTAATTCCACTGAAATCCTCCTCGATTTTAAGTTCTAGTCAACGACTTTTACGCCTTGAACATGGACGTTCACGTAACTAATCTCAAAACCTAATAATTGCTCTACATTGTATTTCACTGCTTGTTGAATATTTTGGCAAATAACTGAAATTTTTGTACCATAAGATACTAAGATGTAAACATCAACTGCTACTTCATTACCTTGTTGCGAAATTACAACACCCTTAGCATAATTGTCTTTTTTCAAAATTTCAGTAAAATTATCACGAATAACATTTTTACTTACCATGCCAACAACACCATAATTATCTGTTACAGCTGCACCTACAACGGTTGCGATGACATCTTGTTCTAATGTAATTTGTCCATTTGGAGTTTGAATTTTAATCGCCATTTCAACTACCTCCTTAGCAAAATTTTATCTAATCATCGTTATTCTACCATAAATAATAACTAATGGCTATTTTTTCTGCAGAACTCAACACACTACTCTCAACTCATCTCACCTTATTCTTTATCCTAAATTCAGATATTTGCTCCCTAAAAACAAAGAAACTGCTGACCAATTACAGTCAACAGTTCAAATAGTCATTTAATTAAACACGTTCGATTTTACCTGATTTTAAAGCACGAGCAGAAACCCAAACTTTTTTAGGCTCGCCATCAATCATTACACGAACTTTTTGTAAATTAGCGCCGAAACGACGTTTGCTATAATTCATTGCGTGTGAACGGTTATTACCTGATCTTGCTTTACGACCAGTGAAGTAACATACTTTAGCCATCGTAATTCCTCCTTTATTTTGCAGGAGCATTTGTCTCTGCTTTTTTCATACCTTACAAATTTACCACAGATTAAGTGTAAAGGCAAGATACTTTACACTTTTTTTATTAGACTATCAATTTTTTTCGCAAAAAAACATTGCTTAGTGGTCATCTGCAACAAACCACACTGTCATAATTCCTTTTTCAAACGACAACGTAACAATCGATTGCTCCAGTAAAAATTCATTACTAATCAACGAACGTGGCTCATCAAAGTCCGTTGCTGGTAAAACGTATTTTGCCCCCTCAATCTTCAGCTGCTGAACCGGTGTGTGCGAAACAATTGATAAATAACGATAATCCAACTCATTTTTTATCTGATGAACACCTGGTAAATAAACACACATCTCATGATTCGACTCAATCCAACGAATACGTTCGATAACAGAGGCAAAGCGTGAATCGTGCACAAACCAAGTATTCGCAATCAAATGGTCGACACGTCCCTTACCACTTAATCCACCAAATATATGAATACTTTCCACTTCAGGAAACTGCTCAACAACATACATCAGTGCAAGCTGTAAATCCGTATCATCTTTTTCAGCATTAAAGCGAAACAATTGTCTTGCTCTATTTTGAACCAGCTCAAATTCTTCTGACGATACCGAATCAAAGTCCCCAAAAGCCACATCTAAAGGCAAGTCTGAATTTACTAAATTTAGTGCCCCTCTATCGACCCCAATCCAAAAATCATACTGTTCTCTCACAACTTTAACAAATGCTGGTTGCGGCCCACCGGCACAAATGAGTACTCGTTTCATATTAATTATGCCTCAATTTGTCTGAGTGCTTGCATCGCTTGTAGTCGATTATCTGCATTAAATAAGTATGAACCTGCTACTAACACATCTGCTCCGGCAGCAACACATCGCTTACCTGTTTCATGATTAATACCACCGTCAACTTCAATTTCAAACTGATAGCCTTTTTCTTTACGAATCGCAGCTAATTGTGCAATTTTTTCTACTGTCGATTCAATAAATGTTTGACCACCAAAACCTGGATTAACCGTCATCACCAAGACTAATTCCACTTCCGATAAAACAGCCTCCAACTGAGCCACTGATGTTCCTGGATTGATAACGACACCGGCTCTTTTGCCTAATTGATGAATTTGTTGAATCACTCGATATAAATGATTAGTCGCCTCCACATGAACGCTAATAATATCAGCACCGGCTTGGGCAACCGATTCAATATAGCGTTCTGGCTGCTGAACCATCATGTGTACATCAAATACTAACTCCGTATGTGGACGCAACCATTGATATACCATTGGACCAAACGAAATATTTTGTACAAAATTGCCGTCCATAATATCAATATGTAAGTAATCAGCACCTAATTGTTCCATTTCTTTTATTTCTGTTAATAATCCAGTAAAATCTGCACTCAACATTGATGGTGCTATTTTCATTTGTATTCTCCTCCAACGTCCATTATTTTTTCTTGCGATAAATTGGTTTTCTTTGTTCTATTTTTTCTAATATTTGGCAGTAATTTTGATACCTCGAAACAGCAATCTCATTTAAATCCACTGCCTGCTTAACTGCACAATTCGGCTCATTTATATGCAGACAACCTCTAAAACGGCAATGCTGACTTTGCTGCCAAATTTCAGGAAAATATTCGCCTAATTGTTCTTTTTCCACTTCCGGAAATTCAATAGCACTAAAACCAGGTGTATCAGCTAACAAGCCGTCATTCCATGGATACAGGGTCACTTCACGTGTTGTGTGTCGTCCACGATTCAAATAATCACTAATCTCAGCCGTTTGAATATCACTATTTGGCAACAACTGATTTAAAAGGGTTGATTTTCCTACTCCTGATTGTCCCATTACAATATAAATACCTGACTCGACATGACCAGCTAATTGCTCGATAAACTGATTACTTTCTTCTTTAACAAGCACAGGATACTTGGCGGTACGGTAAACTTGTCTAATATCATTGATTAAATCATCAGCTGCTTCTTGACCTCGTTTTTCAACCAAAACATCTTTTTTTGTCAAAATGATATACGGTGAAATGTGATTTGACTCCAATGACACTAAAAAATGGTCTAGCAAATTATACGAAAAATCCGGCTCAACTAGTGACATGACGACTAGCGCATAATCGACATTCGCAACGGGTGGACGCACAAGCGAATTTTTTCGTGGCAATATTTTAATAATACGGCTTTCTGATTTTTCATCTTCAATATCTACTTCAAATTCCACTTCATCACCCACTAATGGTTTAATTTGTTGGTGACGAAAATTCCCTCGTGGTTTCGTTGCAAAAGACTCCTCTTGCGACCAAACATAATAAAAACCACTAATTGCTTGATAAATCAATCCTTTTCTTACTTCTTTACTCAAGGAATGCTCCTTTCTTTACAGGTAATACTTTCTCTATATCACAATCTGTCATCTACTTTTAGATACTCTAAAAGGTGGGTGAAGTTCGATTTAACTATCTAACTTCATCGCCACCTCGACTAGTAATACTTAAATTACACTAATGTATCCGTCAAAAACTCACTTATTCCGGATAAACAGAATTACTTTCTAGAAATACTTCTCCGTCACGCACAATACGATATTGTCCAACACCATTGTTTGCAATATACAATAACAATTGAATCGGAACATCTTCTGTAATTTCAAAGCTACGATTAATCGTATTAATGCTATTGCGTGTATCTCCAATATAGATATCAATTCGATTTGGTAAAGGTTTTTCCATATTCGTATCATCTTCTGCATAACGCGGTAAATATTCCACTGTAATATTTTCTCGCACTGGAACAATGACTTCTTCTTCGACCCCTTTTGAAACGACAACAGAGATGACATCTCCTGCAACTAATGTCGTTCCATTAGCCGGGCTTTGACTAATCACTTGCCCCTCAGGTACATAATTATCAAATTCATAACTTACATCAACACTCAAGCCATACTCTTCTGCAAATTTTTCAACCATAGCTAATGGTAAATTATCAAAATTCTGCATTGTAACCGAATCTGACATTTGCCCAACCGTAAACGTAATCGTTGTGTCCGACGGCACAACTTTCGAACCTGCTTTAACGCTTTGGGCTAAAATGACACCGACTTGATTAGGGTCTGTTGTCGCCATTCCACGTCTATCCACAATAAAATTCGCATCTGTTAATTGTTGACGAATCGGTTCATACCGTTGCCCCACATAATCCCCTAGTTCAACTTGTTCTTTACCATTACTCACGATTAATTGAACTTTACTATTTTTTGCCACACGTGAATTAGCTTCTGGTTTTGTTTCAATCGCCGTTCCTTGGGATAAACTGTTATTCCATTGGTGAACTACGCTGTCCACTTCTATATTATTTTCTTTTAACAACGCTTCTGCATCTGCCTGACTTAAATTATAAACCTCTGGCACAACAACAAATCGTGTAGTTTGAGCATACACATAATAAGCACCTAAAGCCACTACAATCAGCATGAGTATTCCTACTAACCAACGAATAAAACGATAATTTTTACGCACTGGCTCCATCGGAGCTACTTCATCAAAGTTTTGATAATAAGATTCTTCTAACGCTTCAGGTGCCTCAATTTGCTCATCTAGCACCATTTTAGCTGACGTAATCGGTTTGATTGGTTTTAACACCACCGTATCACCTAAATTACTCGGTACAAACACCTTTTCATTCATGCGATTAGCACTCAAACTAGTGACTAAGTCTTGGTGCATCTCTTCAACTGATTCATAACGGTCTGCTGGATTTTTTGCAGTCGCACGTAAGACAACATTTTCCAAACTTTGTGGGACATAATCCATTGAATCTTTTACACGTGGGAAAGTTTCTTGAAAATGTTTCAATGCAATCGATACCGCTGATTCTCCATTGAAAGGCACTGAACCTGTTATCAATTCATATAATACAACACCCAAAGCATAAATATCTGATTTAGTTGTAGCATTACTTCCCCGAGCTTGTTCTGGTGATAAATAATGCACAGAACCTAATAAAGTATTCGTCTGTGTAATACTCGTATCCGATAACGCAATCGCAATCCCAAAATCCGTAATTTTCACTTCATTTTGGTCAGTAATCAAAATATTTTGCGGTTTAATATCACGGTGAATAATACGATTTTTATGTGCCACTTCAATCGCTGACAAAATTTGACTCATAATCGATACCGTTAATTCTAACGATAAAGGTGCATGTTGTTGGATATAAGATTTCAAATCCGTTCCTTTAACATACTCCATTACAATATATTGTTGTTGATCCGTTTCATCGACATCGTATACTTCAACAATATTGTGATGCAGCAATTGACTTGCAGACATCGCTTCACGTTGAAAACGGCGAATCGCATCTTGATTATCTTGAAAGTCAAAACGAAGTACTTTCACTGCCACATCTCGATTTAAAATTAAATCATGGGCTAAAAACACATTCGCCATACCACCTTGGCCAATTACGTCAGTAATTCGGTAACGTCCAGATAGCTTTTCTCCAATCTCTATCATGATGCCACCTCCGTCACGTCAAGGTCAGATGCCACAATAACTGTTATATTATCAGTTCCCCCTGCATCATTTGCTGCTTGAATTAATTTGTCCGGAAAATCATCATCATTGCGAAACACTTTAAACATTTCCAATAAGGTATCGTTATCTACCATATTTGTTAAGCCGTCAGAACATAATAATAGCACCTCAACATCGGACAATGAGAGCACTGTTAAATCCGTTCCCACCGTTTGAGTGCCACCAATCGATTGTGTCACCACATTACGCTGAGGATGCAACTGTCCTTCTTCTTTCGTAATCTCTCCTGATTTAATTAAGACATTTATTAGCGAATGGTCTTCTGTCACTTGTGTCAACGCATCTTTGGCAAAAACATATGCTCTACTATCACCCACATGCGCAACTACTAAATGTCCGTCCACAACCATCGCTACAACTAACGTTGTGCCCATACCACCTAATTGACTATGACGAATCGATTCTTGATAAATGTATTCATTAACGGCAGTAATTTGTTCCATTAACCATGTTTGAATCGAAGTTAATGTAAATTTTTCTGCAGAATTTTTAAACCGCTCTCCTAAAAATTCAGTTGTCTTTAAACTTGCTACATCACCAGCTTGATGTCCACCAACACCGTCACACAACACGAATAACACTTGATTATGTTGGTTTTTAAAATAATCGGCATAGTCTTGGTTAGAACTCCGTCGACGACCGATATTGGAGTGAACTTTAATCTTCATTCTGTCACCTCACACTGATTTTTCAATTTTATATTCATTATGACGCCTTTTTTAAACGACAAATAAAGAAACCGTCTGTGCCAAATTGATGTGGTAAAATTTCAACCTGTCCCTGTCCATTGATTAATTCTGACGGAAGATTATCGGTCTCATCAATTCGATCTATTTCAAAATCTGCATGATTCATTAAAAATTTATCGATTTGCTGAGCATTTTCCAATGGTGCAATTGTACAGGTACTATATATCAAAGTTCCACCTGGTTTTAGCAACGTTGCTACATGGTCTAACAAACGATTTTGAATAGCTGCTAACTCAACAATATCTGCTGCAAATTTTTCATATTTAATTTCAGGTTTACGTCTCATCAACCCTAAACCTGAACACGGCGCATCTAAATATATTGTATCATATAATTCACCTGGTTCGGGGAAAAATTTTTCAGCATCAGTACAAAAAGTACGCACTCGATGACTTAAACCCATTCGCACTAAATGTTGCTCGACTTTTTTCAATTTTGCTGCCGATAAATCCAATGCAGTCAAATGCCCACCTTGATTCAATAATTGTGCAATATGGGTAGCTTTACCTCCTGGCGCCGAACAAGCATCGAGCACCTTTTCATTACCGTTCAAGCGACCAAGTGGTACTACTAACATACTCGATTCATCTTGAACTGTAATCGTTCCTGCTTGATAACTATTTGTATCCACCACATTACCTTTTGCTACACGTAAGCCAAATGGTGATAATTCGCTCACTGTCGTATCAACCATTTCTTGTGATAACTGTTGCTGAATGCGTTCACGTTCCTCCGGCTGTCCATTTATACGAATCGACAAATACGGATTATCCAACAAGCTCGCCAATAGTAACTCGACTACTTGCTCATCTCCACCTAACCATTCTAATAGAGAAGTCACTAACCATTGTGGCATACTATACGCTACACTTAAATACTCCGCATAATTTGATTGTTTTTCTGGTAATTCACGCAATGACACACGTAAAAACTGACGTAATACCGCATTAACAAATTTTCCTAGTCCGTCATGCCCATTAGTTTTCGCTATTTTCACTGCTTCATTTACAATCGCATGTTGTGGAATACGATCTAAATAAACGATTTGATAAATACTCAAACGTAATAAACTTTCCACCCATGAATCAATTTTTTTACCGCGAATAAAGGGTTCTAAATAATAATTTAAAGTCAAACGTCGTTGAATCACACCATAGACAAGCTGAACACATAAACGCTGGTCTTTATCCGATAAAGTAGTATCCGACAAAAAACGGTCAATGAGCACATTAGAATATTCTGCCTCATATTCCACTTGATGCAAAATAACAAGTGCTTGCCAACGAGCCGATTGTGATAACTGTTGCTCACTTCGTTTTTTAATTTTCATCAGGCTGAACTCCTAAGCGTTGTCCGATTAAACTATCCACATCGACTCCATTCAAAAATGTTGGAACGTCCATACGCTTTTTACCACTTGGTTGCAGTGATTCAATCGCATAGATACCCTCACCGCATTGAACCAATAATTGTTCCTCATTCACTGCAACAATCGTTCCCACAGTCGCTTGCTCTAGCCCTTGTTACTCAACCGGTCGTCCTGCCCATATTTTTAATCGCTGATTATTCCACCAAGTATAAGTCGACGGAATCGGTCGAAAGGCACGCACATGATTATGTACGGCTTGTGCAGATGTCTGCCAATCAATTTGTTCTTGTTCTTTGGAAATCGTTGGCGAATACGTCACAAGTGTTGCATCTTGTGGTTGCGATGTAATCGTACCAGCGAATAATGGTGGCAAAGTATCTAACAATAAGTCTCGACCGATAATCGCTAAACGCTCGAATAAATCAGCGACATCTTCATGCTCGCCAATCGGTGTAGCTTGTTGTGCCAGCACATCACCAGCGTCCATTTCACGTTCCATATACATAATGGAAACACCGGTTTCTTTTTCACCTTGCCAAATAGCATAGTGAATCGGTGCACCCCCACGATATTTCGGTAATAGAGATGCGTGAACATTAATTGCTGGAAAACGAAATCCTTTCAACAACTTAGTTGGGACAAACTGCCCATACGCAGCCGTCACAATAATATCAGCATCTAATGTTAATAATTCTGCCATTTCCGGTGAGCCACTTAATTTTTCCGGCTGATACACTGGAATATCGTTTTCTACGGCAACCTCTTTAACTGGGGACGTCGTAATCACTCGCTTACGTCCAACTGGACGGTCTGGTTGCGTCACAACTGCTAAGACATTATATCCTTTTGATAAAATCCCTTTTAAAACAGTCGCTGAAAACTGCGGTGTTCCCATAAAAATAATGTTTTGCATGCTAAAACTGCTCCTTTAAGTAAACTTCTAAATAAAATGATAGGGTTCGTGGTCTACCGTCACATATAGCCCCTGTTGTGCCTCCGCTTGTGATGACTGCACCAACTGATTAATCGCTGATTGAATTAATTGCTTATCCTTATACTTTAACAGTAATTGGTAATAATACACTTCATTAATTCGTGCAATTCCCCCACGAGTTGGCCCTAATATTAATAATTCTTTTGTTTGTTCTAATACTGGTTGACTGAGTTGTTGTTTAATCTCATGAATTTTACGTTCTGCCTTACCAGCATTTTTACTAGAAACGGTAATAAGCGTCGTAAAATAATAAGGTGGATAATTACCGATATGACGGCGTTTCATCTCATATTGGAAAAAGCGTTCATAATCATGTTGTGTCACCAACTGCATCACATAATGTTCCGGATTATACGTTTGTATGAATACTTCTCCTGCTAATGCACCACGACCAGTACGTCCAGCCACTTGCGTCAATAATTGAAAAGTCTTTTCCCCTGCACGAAAATCAGGAATATTTAACGCCGTATCGGCATTAATCACACCGACAACCGTTACATTTTCAAAATCTAACCCCTTAGCAATCATTTGTGTTCCTAATAATATATCTGCTTTTCGTTGCCCAAACTGTTGTAAAATCCGTTCATGGTCACCTTTACGTCGCGTTGTATCATTATCCATTCGTAAAATACGTGCCTGCGGCAATAAAGATTGTAATACTTCTTCAATTTTTTGCGTACCAGACCCTTGCAAGCGTAAATGCTGACTTTGACACGCTGGGCACTGGTACGGCACTGATTGTTGATAGTCACAGTAATGGCATTTCATCGAATGTTCGTGTTTATGATACGTCAACGAAATATCACAACGTGGACACTGAATCACATGTCCGCATTCACGACATTGTAAATAGGACGCATAGCCTCGTCGATTCAATAATAGAACTACTTGATGTTGTTGTTCAATCGCCATTTTCATTTTATCGAGTAATAAAGGCGATATTTCGGTCATCGTTTCTTGCCCTAACACTTTGGTCATATCAATCAATGTAACAGACGGCAAATTAGAAAAATTCGCACGTTCACTCATTTTAATCAATTGATACCGACCGACTTGGGCGCGTGCTCGGCTTTCTAAAGACGGAGTGGCACTTCCTAACACAACAGGACAGCCATGATACTGACTACGCCAAATCGCTACATCTCTAGCATGATAGCGTGGATTGTCCGACTGCTTATACGTCGTTTCGTGTTCTTCATCAATAATTAAAATACCTAAATTTTTTAATGGGGCAAATACCGATGAACGAGCTCCAACGACAATCGTTGCTTCACCTTTAATAATACGTTGCCACTCATCATATTTTTCACTCGTAGACAGACCCGAGTGTAATACTGCCACACCAGTTTGGAAACGTCCCATTACACGCTCGACCATTTGTGGCGTCAACGCAATCTCCGGTACTAATAATAATGCTGATTTCCCTTGTTGGCGTGCAGCTGCCATTAATTGCAAATACACTTCCGTCTTACCACTACCGGTTACACCCTCCAATAAAAATGTGGTAGCCGTTCGTTGTTGAATCATCGGTGCGACTGCATCAAATGCTGCTTGTTGAACAGGTCGCAATGTTCGTTGCTCGGTTGGTTCAAAATGTCGATTGGCCAATGGATTACGATAAACTTCTCGTTCCATTTTTTTTATCCACTGATTATCCACTGCCGTTCGCATAATAGCTGCCGTTACGGTAGTAGCAGCTTGTATTTGTGCAGCACTCAACTCACCTTGCTCTGTTTGTTCGCTCAAAAATTGTAATAATTCTCGCTGCTTAGTTGCACTTTTTCGTGTCGTTTCAAGCAACTCAAGATATTGCTGACTTGAATGCGTTAATTGATAATAATATTCCTTTTTCGTGCTCTTCTTATCTTGCACTCGATACACTAATTGAATCGCACCACTATCAATCAAGATACGAATTTGTTTCAGTGATAAGGCTGCGTCTAATACTTCTCGTGATATTTCACGTTTTTCTCCAAACACTGCCTTTGCTTCCGGTGAAAGTAATGAATCTTCTAATACAGTAAACACTGTTTCGTATTTGACTTTCAATAAATTAGGTAACATCGCCTGTAACACAACGATACGAAATGACTGTAAATGTTCAGCTAAGTAATGACTCAATTCAATTAATTCTTCATTGAGATATGACTGATAATCTAGCAATTGCGTAATTGGCTTTACTGCACCTGAAAAGTCTGTTTCTTTAGAAAAACCAACGACAAAGCCTAATAACTGTCGTGAACCAAAAGGCACTTGTACCCGCATTCCTAATGTGATAATCTCTTCCCACTCTTCAGGAATTGCATAGTCAAACTCACGATTTACTTGTGCAACTGGAATATCAACAATAACTTTCGCAAACATTTACTCACCTCTATTCTGGCTCCAATGAGTTGAAATGGCGTCCACTTCGCATAGAGCTTGAAGTGCTACCTCACTTCTACGCCCTCTGCTCCAGTGGTCCATTTCATAACACTCATTGTCACACTATATTATTCTGGTTCACTCTGGTTGGCTTGACGTCCACTTCAGAAGTCACTTCTGTGCGTTTCTCGCACTCCAGTGCTTCAAGCTCGAGCACCTTCGCCATACTATATTCTATTATATGCTATCACAATTTCTAAGTTAAATACACAAGAAAGTTACCTTTAACATAACCTAATCAATTTTTGGACTGTTTTATCATTTATTTTCAAAATCAGATAATAGTTTAAATATAATTCACTTTGCCACGAAACATATCAAAGGAATGAACATTATTCCGAGTCATTTCATCTTGTAGTTCTCGTCGTAATCGTTGAAATACAGATACACCTTCTTGATGCAAAGCCGTACCGACCTGTACTAGATGAGCACCGCATAAAATATGTTCATACACATCTCGACCACACGTTACCCCACCAGTGCCAATAATTTTAATATCAGGATTAAGTCGTTGATAAAAAGCATGCACATTAGCTAAAGCCGTCGGCTTAATGATAGAGCCACCAATGCCTCCGAATCCATTTTTAGGGTGTATTGCCATACTATTCCCATTTATAACAATACCATTTCCTAGACTATTAATACTATTAATGAATGTTAAGGGATATTGGTTTAAAATTTCTGCCATTTGATCGAAATGTGCAATATCAAAATATGGTGGTAGTTTAACACCTATCGGCGAATGATATTGCGAAAAAGTAGTGTACAATAGCCGATCGGTCTGTTCAAAATCATAACCAATTTGTGGTTTCCCTGACACATTAGGGCAAGATAAATTTAATTCCACTAGACCAAGGAAGTTAGATTCAGAAATACATTGCAGTAAAACAGGTAATTCTTTCGGATGTAACGGTGCTATAGATAGGAAACGTTTAGCTTGTAGTTCTTTTGATTCGCTAAATAAAAAGTCTAAATAATACGAGATTCCATGATTCGGAAGTCCCATTGAATTAATACTATTCGTCGCAAAATCGAAGTACCGTGGCTGAAGATTACCCTCCCTTGATTCTAGCGTTGCTGTTTTAGTAACAAAAGTTGTAGCACCAGATTGTGCGACTTGCATTAATTCTTCACTTGTCATACACATAACACCTGCAGCATTCATTACACAGTGGTCAAATGTACGACCAGCAATTTTAACAGTTGTATCCATTATTATTTCCTCCTAAACCTAAAAACTTAACTCACTCGATTCCACTTTGAACAACAATTCACAATTAACCGCCATGCTTAACATCAAATCAAAATAACCAGCCACAAACTATGTGACTGGTCGTAAAATAGTAAGATACAACAAAAAAATAGTTTATATATTGCATCTTTAGTATTATTGATTTTACGATACTTCCATGTCTCACAGTACATGATTAAAGCATTTAAATAGCAGTTCGAATTACAGTGCGTGCACCCACACTATATCCTAGTATAGAATATCACAATTTCTTATTGAAATATACAAGAAAGTCACTTTTCTCATTAGCTATTTAAGATAGCGTGTTCCAAAAATAAAGCCTATAATAAAGCTAAAGATAAAACAAATAGGGGGGCGTTACCATGTCAGACGAACAACAAGCTTTACGAAAATTAAAACATCTAAATCAATATTCACTTTTATTATTAGCAATAAGTTTCCTATTTTTTGCAGTCATCTTTTTCTTTGATGTTTCTGCACCCAATCCATGGTTTTCAATATTGAGCATCTCTGCTTTCACCTGTATGATTATCGGCATTGGAATCAGTGGCATACAAGGGATTCTTGCCATAAAAGCCGTCCGCAAATATAAAAGCGAGCAATTCAAGCTGTACCGTTACCCTATCATGATGATTATCGGGCTGATTTTTTATCTAGTCCTTTCTTTTATTAAATAATAATTCAACACAACAAAACGTCATGATACGCATAAATTGCTTTTCATGACGCTTTTTATATTCTATCTCAAAACACTATTTTCTTTTTTTCTTTTTCAATAGTCTTTGTATTTTTTTCTGTTCATTTTCTCTTTGTAATTGCTCTGGTGTCATAAAAGCACGATCTGATAAATTCGGCATTCCACCACCCATACCTGGCATACCACCTTGCATTTGTTGCATTTGATTCATCATTTTTTTCATGCCGCCCATTTTACCATTCGACATTTGACTCATCATTTGACGTGTTTGATTAAATTGCTTAATCATACGGTTAACATCAGCTAATGATTGTCCACAACCAGCAGCAATCCGTTTACGACGACTTTGCGAGATAATATCAGGATTACTACGTTCCTCTGGAGTCATAGAGTAAACAATCGCCTTAACACGTCCCATATCTTTATCATCAACATTTAGCTCATCTAAACCTGGAATCTTAGACACACCTGGAATCAATTTAAGTAGGTCTTTAATCGGCCCCATTTTCGTCACTTGATCCATTTGTTCGATAAAATCATTAAAGTCAAATGACGCATCTTTCAGCTTATCAGCCATTTCTTTGGCTTTTGCTTCATCGAAATCTTTTTGAGCTTTCTCGATTAAGGTCATCATATCCCCCATACCGAGAATACGGCTGGACATCCGTTCTGGATAGAATGGTTCTAACGCATCAAGTTGCTCACCTTGCCCTGTAAATTTAATCGGTTTATCGGTGATTGAACGAATTGACAGTGCAGCACCACCACGAGTATCCCCGTCTAACTTAGTAATGACAACCCCTGTAATATCTAAGGCTTCATTAAACGCTTGGGCTACATTTACGGCATCTTGACCAGTCATCGCATCGACTGTTAATAATATCTCATGCGGTTGAACTGTCGCCTTAATTTGACGCAATTCTTCCATTAATTCTTCATTAACATGTAAACGACCAGCCGTATCGATAATCACTACATCATTACCTTGCAATTTAGCTTGTGCTACTGCATCACGTGCGATGTCAACTGGATTCGCCTGTGTTCCATAACTAAACACATCAAAACCTAATTGTGCTCCAATTGTTTTTAATTGGTCAATCGCAGCTGGACGATACACGTCACCCGCTACTAATAATGGGCGTTTTTTTCCTTTTTCAACAACATATTTAGCTAATTTCCCAACAGTAGTTGTTTTACCAGCCCCTTGCAAACCTGCCATCATAATGATTGTTGGTGGTGCTGGAGAAAAATTCAATTCAACTAATTCGCCACCCATTAAGGCTGTTAATTCTTCATCAACAATTTTCAATACTTGTTGTGCCGGCGACAATGATTCTAACACATCAGAACCTAGTGCACGCTCATTTACTTTTTTTACAAATGTTTTAACTACTTGAAAGTTAACGTCTGCTTCTAATAAAGCTAAACGTATCTCACGCATCATCTGTTTTAAATCTGCTTCAGTAATTTTTCCACCTGCACCTACTTGGCTAATAGCAGACTGCAAACGTTCAGATAATCCTTCAAATGCCATTAAATTTATACATCCTTTCACACTTTATTTCATTTATTCATCATAAGCTCGCAATTTTTGCACAATGGCTAATACCGCCTCTTTATTATCAGCTTGGTCTTCTAATGTATCTAACCATTTTTCTCGTTGCAAACGTCGCTCTAACAAATGTAAGTTTTCTTCATATTGCTCCAGTGCTTTTTCACTGCGTTTAATTGTATCATGAACTGCTTGTCGACTAATTTGATAATGTTCCGATATTTCTGCTAGAGAATAATCTTCTTCATAATATAACGATAACATTTCTTGTTGCTTTACCGTCAATAAAGACTGATAAAAACTAAATAATTGATTCATGCGAACAAAAGAATTAATCGTCATACATTCACCTATTCCGGATAATGAATATATTGCGCTAAACGATTAGCTAACTCTGTAGAAGTCGCATGTTCCAATACTTCTGCTAGTTCATGCACTTCATCTTTATTATACCCCAATTCACGCTCTAGAAAATATTCCCAAATTTCATGCTTACGAATTAAATCAATCGCCATTTTCTTACCAGATTCGGTCAACTTGGCACCTTGATACCGTTCATAAGAAACTAAGCCCTCTTCCGATAACTTACCTATCATTTCAGAAACAGACGGAGCAGATACTCGTAGCCCTTGAGAGATAGATTTATTTGACACTAAGCCATCTGAACCTTGCTCAAAAATATATTTAATATAATCCTCTCTGCTTTGTGACATCGTGTGTATTCGCCTTCTTTCTGTCTCCAGATGATATTGTACTAATTCTTGTAATATCATACCATTTTATAAGATAATACACAATTTTTAAGTGCACCTAATTTTTTTAGGCTAACCTATTGATTTTTTGTTTCGGCTATTGTATACTTAATTCATCAAATAAATTTAGGTTAACCTAAAAAGGAGAATGTTTATGTTTAAAAAGTCGTTTAAAATAATCGCCACACTACTTTGTGCCTTGTCGATTATCCCCTTTGCCACAGGATTTGCAACAGAAAAGCCCACTGTAACAGTTACTACAACCTTTTTAGCTGATATGGTGCATGAATTAGCCGGAGATGCCGTAAATATCGAAACACTTATGCCAGCAGGTAGCGACCCACATCTATACCAACCGAAAGCACAAGATGTTCAAAAAATTTCAAAAGCAGACCTTGTATTGTATCATGGTTTACATTTCGAAGGAAAAATGGTTGAAATCTTAGAAAAATATGGTCAAGCTGTCACAAAAGATTTTGATAAAGATTCTATCAACCAAATGGAAGAAGATAATACTTCTGTTGTCGACCCTCACTTCTGGTTTGATGTAAACTTATACAAACAAGCAACTCAAACAGCCAGCGATGTTTTACAAGAAAAATATCCTGACTTAAAAGACCAAATCGCTAAAAATACAACTGCTTATTTAGCAAAATTAGATGAATTAGATGAGTGGATTAAAAAAGAATTAGGCACTTTATCAGAAGACCAACATTATCTTGTTACCCCACACGATGCATTCAATTACTTTGCTCGCAGTTATAGTTTCACAGTTTATGCTCCTCAAGGTGTCAGCACAAACTCTGAAGTTTCCAATCAACAAATCGGAGAAACGGTTGATTTTATCATTGAACACAAAATACCAGCGATTTTCGTTGAATCAACAACTAACCCTGAACGTATGAAAAAATTACAAGAAGCCGTTAAAGCAAAAGGCGGTAATGTAGCAGTAGTAAACGGTGAAGATGAAGCACTATTCTCTGACTCACTCGCTCCTGCTGGACAAAATGGTGATACATACATTTCAATGTATCAACATAATATCAACGTTATTGTTAAATACCTTTCACAAGCCCAATAATAAGGCGGCTTACATCAACCAGACGATTCACATATTTCGTCTTCATATTAATGTATGATTTGAACACTCACTTCATACATTGCACAAAGAAGTAAACTAATACATCATTTGACTGAAAAGTCCTCCTAAAACGGTGATATTAGTTTACTCTTTCGTTATTTTAAGCGATAATAAAGTATAATATTCTCAAAAAAATTTTCGCATGTAGGATTTCTCCCACATATTATTTAATTATTAAGCAATGAAGGAAGGCAGTGTTATGACACACTTATTAACCATTAAAAATTTAGCTGTGAGTTACCAACAAGCTCAAGCCCTATATGATGTTAACTTAGTTCTCCCAACAGGAAAACGAATTGCCATTATCGGCCCTAATGGTGCTGGAAAATCAACCTTAATGCAAGCAGCATTAAATCTTATCCCCTATCAAGCTGATGAGCTGACAGTATTAGAGCGTCCAATCCGTGAAGTACGCAATCAAATCGCCTATGTTCCGCAACGAGCAAATGTAAATTGGTACTTCCCTACTACTGTACTTGATGTGGTCCAAATGGGGATTACTAGTCAACGGTTTGGCTTTCAACGGATACGTCCTGAGCAAAAAGAACAAGCATTAGCTGCTATCGAAAAAATGGCATTAACCGATTTACAAAATCGTCAAATTAATCAACTATCCGGTGGGCAAAAACAACGAGTGTTCTTAGCTCGTGCCATTGCTCAAAATGCTCAAGCCTATTTCTTAGACGAGCCATTAGCTGGTGTCGATAAAACAAGCGAAGCCTTAATTATGGATCAACTCGCTGAATTAAAAAAAGAAAAACGTTCGAGCATTACTGTTCATCATCAATTAGAAACCGTTGATGACTACTTTGACTATGTTGTACTACTCAATCGAACCATTATTGCAGCTGGCCCAATTCATGAAGTCATGACGCAAGAAAATATTAATTTAGCCTATACTGGTACTACAAAAACAGACTGGGGGAGTTCCGATGACAAATCTATGGTCTAATCACTATATTTTTCTTGTCGTAGCACTTGGATTAGGATGTTTAAGTGTGGCAGCTAGTGTTATCGGCAGTTCGCTTGTACTAGAACGTCAAAGTCAGTTAGGCGATGCGATTGGGCATTCCTCTTACCCAGGAATTATTATTGCTTTTATGATTATTCAACATCGTTCGCCATTCTTTTTATTACTTGGGGCAATCGGTGCTGGTTTAGTGGCACTTTTACTCGTACATTGGCTCAGCAAATTCGAAGCCTTTCACTATGATAGTTTATTAGCACTAGTACTTTCGTCTTTATTTGGGCTCGGTATGGTACTGATGAGTTACATTCAAGGAAATGATAACTATTTAAACTCGTCACAAGCTGGTTTACAAAGTTATATTATGGGACAAGCCTCTTATTTGACGGTCGATGACGTGATATTAATCGCTGTGTGTACAGTTATTTCGCTCGGAATTTTTTACATTTTTTATCCGAAAATTAAATTAGTGCTATTCGACAAAGCATTCGCAGCGTCAATTGGGATTTCACCACGAAACATCAGTTTATTGAATTTATTATTAGCACTGCTCATCATCAGCGTAGGGCTTAAAGCAGTAGGTGCACTCTTAATTAGTAGTTTACTCATTACACCAACGATTATCGCAATGCAATGGACTCGTGAATATAAAAAAATGCTTTGGATCGCAGCCGGTTCAGGTCTATTTTCTGCTTTAGTTGGAACATGGTTAAGTACAACGATCTCAAAATTAGCAACTGGCCCAACCGTTGTTTTATGCTTATTTATTTTATCAGCTATTTCAATCTTTATTGCACCAAACGGTATTATTAAAAGTAAGGGGTGGATAAAATGATTGAATCACTATGGATTTTAATTGTCGTCGGAATTGCATGTAGCATTGTTGGTAATCTACTAGTGCAAAAGCAATCGGTCATGATTGCTGACGCTATTTCGCATACTATTTTACTCGGAATTGTCATTGCCTTTTTCATTGTGCAAGATTTAGATTCACCTTGGCTCATTGTCGGAGCAACTATTTTTGGTGTCATCACTGTTTTTGCCATTGAAACTGTCGTGAAAAATACTGCTATCCAACAAGATGCTGCTATCGGTTTAATCTTTTCAGCCTTTTTCTCAACGGCTGTCATCTTAATATCCAAATATCTAGCAAATGTGCATTTGGATATTGATATGGTCTTACTAGGACAAGTAGTTTTTGCCCCACTTAACCGAATGACCTTTTTAGGCATGGATTTACCGAAAGCATTTGTGCAAAATATTTTTGTATTGGTAATTTTATTCCTATTTTTATCCCTTACCTATCGCCCACTCATCATTCGATTATTCGATGAAACTTACGCTCGTGCGATTGGTATTCCGGTTTCGGCATTGGATTTCGCTTTAATGACACTTGTATCACTAACCAGTGTGGTCGCTTTTCAAAGTGTTGGAGCGATTCTAGTGATTGCCATGATAGTGGCACCTGCATTAGTCGCTCAACTATATGCTAAAAGTTTCATGCAATTACTAATGATAGGGATGCTAGTTTCAACTATCAATGCCATTGGGGGATACTATTTAGCACTCTATTTCAATGTGTCGATGTCCGGTATGGTGGCTGTCGTCAGTTTCATTACTTTTATCATCTTCTATGTATCAAAGACTGTGTTCAAACATTGATTTGTTGCATTATAAAATCAGACAAATTTGACCATTTAACATTTATCTGCTAAGATAATGGGGTAAAATGATTAAAAGAAAAAGGATGTACTTACATGGCAAATATTAAACAATTAATCAATACAATTGTCGAACCTTTAATCGAATTTCCTGAAGATATGCGTATTGAAGAAGTCGATACAGATGAATTTTACGAATACCATTTACATTTAAATAAAGAAGATATTGGCCGTGTCATCGGTAAAAAAGGTCGTGTGGCACGTGCGATTCGTACCATTGTTTACAGCGTTCGCACTAATAATCGCAAACGGACACGTCTTGTTATTGTTGATGAAGACAATAATAATTTGAGCGAAGAATAATACTTAAAAACCACCCATTTGATATGACGGGTGGTTTTTGCTTGTCCTATACTAAAAAATAAAAACACCACATCGCGATTGTGGTGTTTTTCATCAGATGCAAACATATTAAATGAATCTTATATTAATATAGGGAGAATGAAGCATAACTTAGGGAGTGGATGCTTCTTTAGAATGCAATCTGATGCAAAAAGTGGTAGTTTTACCTACCCGATCACACACCGTCAACATAGGGAGTGTTACTCGTGTGATCCACTGATAGTATAACATATTTTTCGGTTTTATCACACCTATTTTTACAGTCCCATAATGGAATTATCGGCATAATTTTATTTCATCACTGACCTCGCCCTATCGGCTCTTTTGAGTTTCGCTCACTTAGGCTACTCCAATTAGTTAAACCAAGTCACCCTCGCTCACACTAATACTTATTGCCCCATATCTTTAATTTTCATCATTCGTGTTACTTGAGCACGTTCTGCTTCTTCAAGTTTCATTTCGATAAAATAAATCGTTTCTTCTAATTGAGGAATCGTTCTAAATTCTAACGCATTAACACGACGACGTGTTTTTTCGATTTCATCTGCCATTAATTGACAGCTTTTCTCAATTTCAGCCAATTTCAGTAACTCTTCCAAACTAGCTTCTACTGACTCAATCGCTTGATCCATTTCAGCATTAGAAGAAATGAAACTATACGCAAATTCACTATCAATCGTATTTTCCTTAATATCCGAATGAATACGTGGCACTTTTACACTCATAATAGACTCTAATCGCATGTGCAAAGTAACTTCCTTAGACGGAATAGCTAACATCTCTTGCACCATTTGATCACTTTTGAGTGACTTCGCCAATACAAAGTCTTGCATGGCATTCGTTAATTTCGCTTCGACTTTTTGTCGCAACTCATTATTTTCTTTAATTCGCATAATAAACTGACGCATTAACTCGTCCTGTTTATCCTTCAATAATTTATGTCCTCTCGTCGCAGTTTTTAAGCGATCTTTTAAATTGCTTAACTCCATTCGCGTTGGATTGACATTTAAACGTGCCATGAATTATTCCCCCTTATTAGGTAAATATTCATCAATCATCTCATCTTTAATACGTTTTAATTCCGTACGAGGTAAAATAGACAACAATTCCCAACCTAAATCTAATGTTTCATAAATCGAACGGTTGTTATCAAATCCTTGGTTAATATACTCTTCTTCAAAACGAGTAGTAAATTCAACATACAATTTATCCGTATCCGATAGAGCAGATTCTCCTAAGATAGCTGACAATTCTTTTGCTTGCTTACCTTCGGCATAAGCAGCAAATAATTGGTTCATTGTCGGAGCATGATCTTTACGTGTTTTACCTTCACCTGAACCTTTATCTTTTAGACGAGATAAGGACGGCAAGACATTGATTGGGGGTTTATAACCACTCTTATCTAATTCACGTGATAAAATGATTTGCCCCTCTGTAATATATCCGGTTAAGTCAGGAATTGGGTGCGTAATATCATCTTCCGGCATCGTTAAAATTGGAATTTGCGTTACCGAACCCGGTTTTCCAACTAAACGTCCTGCACGTTCGTATAAGGTTGATAAGTTCGTATATAGATATCCTGGATACCCACGACGTCCGGGTACTTCACGACGTGCTGCTGATACTTCACGTAATGCCTCACAATAGTTTGTCATATCCGTCATAATAACTAATACGTGCATACCTTTTTCATAAGCTAAATATTCAGCCGTTGTTAAGGCAATTTTAGGTGTCGCAATCCGTTCAATCGCTGGGTCATTAGCCAAGTTGATGAACAACACCGAACGGTCAATCGCACCTGTTTCACGCAAACTATTCATAAAGAATTCAGACTCTTCAAATGTAATCCCCATTGCTGCAAAAACTACAGCAAAATTATCATCTGTATTTAATACCGTTGCTTGACGAGCAATTTGTGCTGCCAATTCTTTATGCGGCAGACCTGAACCAGAGAATACTGGTAATTTTTGACCACGTACTAAGGTGTTCAAATGATCGATAGCCGAAATACCTGTTTGAATAAATTCATCTGGATAATCTCTGGCAACTGGGTTAATCGCTTGTCCGTCGATATCCAATGATTTTTCAGGAATAATCGCTGGGCCATTATCAATTGGCTCACCCATTCCATTGAAAATACGGCCAATCATATCTTCTGATACTGGCAAGTGTAATGGCTTACCACTAAAACGAACTTTTGTTTTCGCCAAGTTAATACCTGAAGAACTTTCAAACAACTGCACAACAGCACGACTTTCTTGTACTTCTAACACTTGTCCACGACGCACTTCACCAGTCTGAGTTTCAATTTCAACAAGTTCATTATATTTTACGCCCTCAACACCCTCAACAATCATCAGTGGGCCAACGACTTCTTCTACTGAACGATACTCTTTAATAACTGCCATTATGCCTCACCTCCGCTTGCTAAAATCTCACGCATTGTGCTATCAATTGCTTCTTTTAAGGCTTTGATGTCATCTAATCGCTCTTCTGAAATGAATTTACTACGTGCAATACGGTCACGTAACTCAACTGTACCAGACATAATATCTGTAAAGTACGCACCTAAATTCAATGCTTCATGTGACGCTTCATCAAACGCTAAAATATTTGATAACATCGTTTCTTGTTTTGCAAATGACGTGTAAGTATCGACATCATCAAACGCATTTTGTTGCAAGTAATCTTCACGAATCATTTTAGCTGTATTCATCGTAATACGGTCACGTTCTGATAATGACTCAATACCGACTAAACGTACAATTTCTTCTAACTCAGATTCTTTTTGCAATAAGTTCATCGCTTTTGTTACTTTACGTGCCCACTCAACACCAAAATGTTCTTCAATATATGAACCAACTTCATCTTGGTATAATGAATAAGAGCTTAACCAGTTAATTGACGGGAAATGACGTTTACGAGCTAATGTCGCATCTAATCCCCAATACACTTTAACAATACGCAATGTATTTTGCGTTACTGGTTCAGAAGTATCCCCACCGGGTGGTGATACCGCACCAATTGCAGTAATCGTCCCCTCTAAACCTTGACTACCTAATACACGCACACGTCCTGCACGTTCATAATATTCCGCAATACGAGAACCTAAATAAGCTGGATACCCTTCGTCACCTGGCATCTCTTCTAAACGTCCTGACATTTCACGCAATGCTTCTGCCCAACGAGAAGTTGAATCCGCCATAATCGCTACTGAATATCCCATATCACGAAAATACTCAGCAATCGTAATTCCAGTATAAATTGACGCTTCACGTGCTGCTACCGGCATATTAGACGTATTTGCAATCAAAATCGTACGATTCATAATCGATTCACCAGTTGCTGGGTCAATTAATTCCGGAAATTCATTCAATACGTCCGTCATCTCATTACCACGTTCACCACAACCAACATATACCACAATGTCCACGTTCGCAAATTTGGCTACTTGATGTTGCACTACCGTTTTACCCGCACCGAATGGCCCCGGTACAGCTGCTGCTCCCCCTTTGGTTACAGGGAAAAATGTATCGATAACACGTTGTCCTGTCATCATCGGTTCAACAGGGCTTAATTTTTGTGCAAATGGACGACCACGACGTACTGGCCAACGTTGAATCATTGTTCCTTTGTACTCGCCACCATTAGACAAACTCAACTCATAGACAGTTTCTTCAACTGTAAACTCGCCCTCATGAACAGCTGTAAGTGTCCCTTCATACCCATATGGCACCATAATACGATGTTCCACTGATTTTGTTTCTTGTACCACACCGATTACGTCACCAGCTTGTACAGTATCACCTACTGCTTTCTTAGGTGTGAAGTTCCATTTTTTCGTACGATTTAATACAGGCACTTCAACTCCACGAATTAAATAGTCGCTTTGTGTTGCTTCCATAAAAGTATCTAACGGTCTTTGAATCCCATCAAACATTTGGGACATAATACCAGGCCCTAATTCAACTGATAAGGGCTCACCAGTTGTCACAACTGGCTCTCCTGGTGCTAGACCGGATGTTTCTTCATAAACTTGAATGGAGGCTTTATCTTGACGCATTTCAATGATTTCACCGATAAGACCTAAATGTCCTACACGGCAAATATCTTGAATATTTGCTTCTTGCATTCCAGATGCAACCACTAATGGTCCAGATACTTTAATAATTTTACCTTGACTCAATCTCGTTCCTCCTTATTCCTTCTATAAAATATTCATACCGACTGCTTTTTCCACATTATCTTGAATGCGTTGTTTGCCGATTCCTAATTGCCCACGATGAGTCGGAATTAAAATGACAGCAGGAGTTACAACGGTATCATAAAATTGAATGATTTCAGGAATTTCTTGTGCAAAATCTTCAGTCAAATAAATAATTCCATAATCCTCTTTGGCTAATTCTCTTAACTTCACTTTTGCAGCTTCCCCACTTGTAACAGGGAAAATATCGAATCCAATCATTCGAAACGGTAGGATAGCATCACGATTACCGACTACTGCAACTCTATATTGTTTCACCATAAATCGCACCCATCCTTTCCGTCATCTGTTCACGTTTCAAACCATTGACACGCCCTGTTAAAACCAAACGTAAATTACGAATTTCTGCTTCTTTTCCAACTAAATATCGCAATAAAGTTAAAGGTCCGTCTGATTCTAAACGTTTTTCATATAAAAATTGATGTAAATAATCATCTTTCAATCTTTCTAACTGACTAGCAGTCATTGTGCCTTCATCCATCGCCTTTGTTGCCTTTTGAAAGACCGAACCATAATAGACATTATCTTGGCACTCAAACCAATTAGAAAGCTCATTATTCTCGATATAATCAATGAGAATTTGTTTTTCAACTGAACCTCGACTGGTCATCATCGTATGCATAAAGCTCCGACCCTTTGCCAATTCCATTGCACGCTTAACCGCAATCACATTGTAAAAATCAACGAGTGCATTAATAATCGGTGCAACACGTTCATCGGAAATACGTTCTTCTAGCATACGAAGATGTGCAAAGTAAGCACCATCAAAACCAACATCAATCGCATCAGTTAACTGATAGGCTTCATATTCCGACCATGTTCGACGCACTTCTTCAACAAGTGTTGGGTAGACAATAGCTGACTCAAGATTATTTACTAAATGCTCAAGTGCCTCAATTGAAAAACGACCAATCGGAATCAATAAAGTCGATAAATCTCGTCCTGTCGCACGAATTTTCATCAATACTTTCAAATTATGATAGGTATAAATCGATGAAAATAGTTCAATCACTTCCGACTGTGGTGACAATTCAAACAACCAACGATATGTACGCCGTAATTCCGTCATCAAAACTGTTTCAATCGCATCTGGATCTTCTAATTGCTCCGCTGACATTTCATACGGTGTATTTTGTAATAGCAGTGAAACAGATGCCGTATCTTTTGCATCTAATAATTGTTGCCATTCTTCCGTTGTTAAAAAATCTTTCTCTCGAATACTAATCGTTGTATTCACACTTGAAAAATCATGGGTAGTCATAAAATCCCCCCTTAATTTTGATTTTCAAAAACTTGTTGAACTAATTGTGTACTCATTTCAGAACGGATAGAATCAACCAATTGATTGAATAAAAAATTATAATCAACACGTGCATCACGAATGATAAAACCTGCTGCATTCGCAACCACTTCTTCACTAACTGACACATTCGAATACATTGACTGCAATGATTCCACTTGTTCTGACGTCAATTGGTCTTTTGTTTTATCTCCAAACAATAATGTTACTTGTTGTTCTTTGAATTGATTCAATATTTTCAATAAAAATGACTGTAAAGTATCGCCTGACCAAGAAGTCATCTGTTCAACAGCCCCTTCAAATAGGGTATCAATTAAATGTTGACGATTCATTAAGTTACCTTGTCGTCCTTGATTAGCCATTTGCTGCTCTAAACGAACCAATTTATGTGCTTCTTTATCTAACAAATGCTGACGCGCCAACTCTTTTTCACGTGTTAGTTTTTCCACTTGTTCATTAAATTCAATTTCATGAATTTGCTTTACTTTTTCTAATTGCGCTTGTCCTTCTTGGTGCGCCTTAGCTAAGATGGACTCACGTAATTTTTGTAAGTCGCTCATATACTCGTCCTCTCTATACGTTTAAGAACATTACTAATGATACTACGAATGCCAATACGGCATAAGTTTCAACCATCGCTGCCAAAATAATCCCTTTAGTATTTTCTTCAGGACGTTTTGCTAAAATTTGCATTGCAGATACTACCACTTGACTTTGGTATTTCGCAGAGAAGTAACCTACAATCCCTACTGGTAATGATGCAAAGAAGTATCCTAAACCTTTTTCAACGGTTAAACCAGAATTTAATTGTAATACTGTTAAGAATCCAATTAAGAATCCGTATAAACCTTGTGAACCTGGTAAAAGTTGTAAAATCAATGCTTGTGCAAACTTATCTGGCTCTTCTTTAAGTAAAGCTGCAGCAGTTGAACCACCTGCTTGTACACCGGCTGCTGAACCAATCCCACTAAATACGACTGCAATAAAAATACCTAAACTAGCGAAGAAAACACCGCCATTTTGTGTAAAGTAACCTACAAATTGTTCCATAATTCTAAATCCTCCATTATTTTACTTTTTCTTGATTAATTGTGACATATTCTTCACTGATAGTTAAAGGCTCAAACGGTTTGCCTCCACCTGTAAAGAATTTTGAAAAGAACTCAACGAAAATCAGACGTGCACCATGTACATATGCCGATAACATTGATAAAAACATACTTACTGCATGTAATAATAAGAACAATACGACACCAATCGTAAACTTGCCCCAAATTGGTAAGAAGCTGAGTAACATATTAAATGCCATTGCCATACCTGCACCAGACAAACCTAATGCCATTAAACGAGAGTAAGATACTAAATCGCCGATATAGCTCGTTGTTCCGTACAAATCATAAAGTCCCCAGCCCATGCTTGCAAAACTTTTTGACTTAATACATGGTGCAATGACGATTCCTAGCGCATTCAAGATTGCCAGCCATTTACCGATTGTTCCAAATATTTCATAGCCAGGTACCAACATACCTAATCCTAATAATAACAGACCAGTAACAAGCAATATCCAAGCTAGTCCAGACGCATACGCATCAATATATTGTTTCGCTTTTAAATTTAGATAAATATTTAAACCTAATGCAGTAAAAATATTTATCAAACCCAAACCAACCGAAATCAATAAGATTGGAATAACATCGGTGTTCGGATCAAAAATACCGATTGGCATTGTGAATCCGAAAAATGAACCATAGATGATTCCCCAAATACAGACAGAAATTCCAAGTACAAAGCCAAAACGCAACATGCCTTTCATACTATTGCTTAAATTGAAGAATTTCAAAGCGAATAGACTGCCTAATACCGTCAACAAACCATATCCTAAATCAGCTACCATCATACCGAAGAAAATAAAATAAAATGGCATAACAAATGGTGTTGGATCCATTTCATTATATTTTGGTAAAGCATACATATTGGTAATTAATTCAAATGGTGCAATAATCGGATTATTTTTCAATTTAACCGGGACATTTTCCACTTCATCTTCTTGCACTTCTGCCGTACGAATCACAATTTCATCACCAAATTGTTGTCTGATTGATGTTTCAAAGATTGCAAATTCATCTTTTTCAATCCAACCTTCAATCGCCACTAAATGTTGTGTCACGCCCAATTTTTTCTTCGCTAATTCACGTGCATATTTTGTATTGACATAATCAGCTTGAATTTTCAATCCGGCTAATTCATCTCGAGTATTTTTCATTTGCTCAATAATCGCAATACGTTCTGCTTTGACTTTTTCAATCTCATCATTCCACAGCGCAACTTGCTCACGTGGTAAAAGATTGTATGGATATTCCAGCTTATTAAAACGAGCTTGCGTCATTAAATCTTCTACTGCTTCACGTTCATTATCTTGATAGAACAAAATTAAGCCATATTCAAAATCATTCAAGAAAATAATCTTGTGCTCAATATTGGGGTGCTTACGAATCAGGTCGATATATGCATTACTTTCGACATTAGGAATAGTTCCAATGACTGCTTTGACATATTGAAACTGTCTTAATTGCTCCGGAGTGACATCTAGTTCACGCCATTTAACAATTTTATCGATTGCTTCTTGCGTTTTTTCAAGATAATCATCAATTTCACGAATGCGTGTCGTTAAATGATTCGCTTGTTTAATAACCGTTTGTTCTGCAAATTCATCATTGTGCAATCGAAAAGTATCAAAATCCATTGCCGGCTTTTCTGCTGTTAATGTTTCCCATAACTTGCCTTTTACTTCATAAACTTCTAATTGTTCAATTGCGTGTAAAATTCTTTGCCGACGACTAATGATTGATTGCAATGCCTCATCTTCAAAGACAAACGCTTGTTGCTCTACATCATAGTGTCGAATTAATGGTGTATCCGATACTAACTCTATCGTTTCTTCTTGCAGATTGTTTACATGAACACGACGCAACCGTTGAACCGATGCTAAAATTGCATCTAAATGCTCACGTGCTGCAATTAATGTCACTTTTTGCATTTGGCTAATCGCCATATTGTGCCACCACCTTATCTACAATTTGATTAATCAACGCTGACTTTTTATCAGCAAGTGCATGTGCTAACTGTTGTTGATTTTGTGATAAATTTTCCTTCAGCTGTGTTTCCATGCGAACTTTCTGCATTTCGAAATGTTCCCTTGCCTGTTGGACTAAGCGTTGCGTTTCTTCTTCTAATGAAGATGAAACTTCATTCAAACGCTGTGCTATAGATTCTTTTGACGCTTGAATTTGCTCACGATAATTCTCACGAATCTCAGCGACTGCTTGCTCAATCGCTTGCATTTCTTCTAACGTAGATTGTGCCATTGTTACACCTCCTTCAACAATGAAATCCTTGTTTACATTACAATTCGATTTCAATTTAAGATACTAACATTTTTATTATATCAAAATATTAGCGATTAATTAAGTAAATTTCATAGGATTTATCGTGTCATTATCACATTAGCCAAAAATCGCAGCATTTTTTGTGACTTTTCTTCCTATTTATATAGATTGATTTATTGAGGCTTTCTTAATGAAAATTTAATATTTATGATTGGCCAAAATTCATCTCAATATGTGGAATTCCGTCTTCTAAATAAATTTCACCTACTGATTCAAACCCATGTTTTTCGTAGAAATATATTAAATGTGCCTGTGCACTAATTTGAATCGGTCGATTTGGCGAACATGCCTTGATAGCCGTTTCCATCAATTCATGTGCTAATCCGGTTCCACGTAAAGATGACATCACTGCCACTCTACCGATACGTGTATGTGTTGCATCTTCGATGATGCGAAAACAAGCAACTATATTTTGCTCTTCATCAAACTTCAATCCATGTCGACATGTTAAATCCCACTCATCAATCTCAGGATAGGCACATTGCTGTTCCACGACAAAAATATCCGTCCGTAGTTTAAATAATTGATAAATTTCTTGGTAATTCATGTTAGATAATGTTTTTATTTGCCACATTTTGGTGCCTCTTTCTGATTTTGTTATACATCAATTATGATAGATATAAAAAGACAGATGTCCAATTTATTAAAAGTTCGACCAATAATGAACAGACATCTATCACATACAATGATATAACAAAATTTTGAAAGATTGAAGTTTTCATTCCGATAAATTACCATAACACATCAAAAAGCTGCTGTGCTATTGAAAGCCCCAACCGTAAAAATAAGACTAGACACACTGTCATCAATTGACACAAATAGCATTAGCACCCTTACTCAATCATCATTTCTAATATTATTTGTTATCATTTTCAGACCCTATGCCCAGCCTCAAATGTTCTCATTTCCATATACTAATTAGGTATATAATACTTTATAATACTTCTCCTGCTATCTTCTCTACTTGTATCACTGACTTGAATTGCTGCTTAAATCGTTTAAATCCCTCCACATCTGCTTCATTCGGTTCAATCGTTTCAATCCCTGTGTTTTTAAACACTATCTCATCCAAATATTGAGCCAAACTCATCTCACTATATTTAAGATAATCTGCTAATAAGGCAATCCCCCACGCTCCACCTTCTCCTGCCGTTTCCATTACCGACACCGGTGTATTAATACTTGCTGCTAATAATGTCTGTGCCACTCGTGGTGTTTTAAAAATACCCCCATGACCTAATATTTGTTCTATCTTTATCTGTTCTTTCTCAGTCAGTATCTCCATTCCAATCGCCAATGTCGTAAAAGCTGATAGAATATGACTTCGCATTAAATTTCCTACCGTTAAACGACTCTCTGGTGTGCGTATCACAAGCGGTCGTCCCTCTTGAACATTCGTAATACTCTCCCCTGAAAAATACCCAATACTCATCACATCGCCACAATCTTTATCACCTTCAAGTGCTTGATTAAATAAAAGTGCATACGTATCACTTAATGTTTGTTGTGGATTTAAGAATTGACTGTATTCATGAAAGAGTTTCACCCACGCATTAATATCCGAACTGCAGTTATTAGCATGTACCATCGCAACATTATCCCCTACCGGAGTTGTCACGATATCAATTTCAGGGTATTGAGAATTTAAATCTTGTTCTAATACAACCATTGAGAAAATAGAAGTACCAGCTGAAACATTTCCCGTCTTAGGTGCGATACTATTCGTTGCGACCATTCCCGTTCCTGCATCTCCTTCTGGTGGACATAATGGAATACCTGCCTCTAATACTCCTGTTGGGTCTAGACGTTTTGCTCCCTCTTGCGTCAAGGACCCTGCAACCTGTCCAGCAGATAATACTTTCGGTAATCGTGTTACCAATTGCCATGGCACCTGTTCAGAAACTAGCCTATCAAATTGTTCGAGAAAGGCTTGGCGATAGTCAGCAGTCTTGGCATCAATCGGAAACATACCTGAAGCATCTCCTACACCCAACACTTTTTCACCGGTTAAACACCAATGAACATAGCCAGATAAGGTTGTCAGATAGGAAATATTCGCAACATGAGGTTCTTTATTCAACATCGCTTGATACAAATGGGCAATACTCCAACGTTCTGGAATATTAAATTCAAATGCATCACTCAACAGACTGGCAGCCTGATGTGTTATCGTATTACGCCAAGTACGAAATGGCACTAATAATTGATTCTCTTGGTCAAATGCTAAATATCCATGCATCATCGCACTAATGCCAATACTACCTATCGTCGTTAACGCAATACCATATTGTTTTTGAACCTTTGCAGCAAGTTCAGAATATGCCGACTGAATCCCATTCCACACTTCTTCTAAATCATATGTCCAAATACCGTCTTTCAATTGGTTTTCCCATTCATAATTACCGGACGCAATAACATTTTGCTCGTCATCAATTAATATCGCTTTTATCCGTGTTGAGCCTAATTCAATTCCTAAGGCTGTTTTTCCCTCTTGAATCGCTTGTGTGACTTGACCCATGACAATACCTCCTAAAACGTTTTCATTCTGTTGAAATTTTATCATAGATAGAGGTATCTGTAAATGTATGTGAGAAAAAGAACATACATGCTTTATTGATTAATCTCTCCCCTTAATTTCTATCGCAATATTCCTCAATGATTTATCCCCCTTACTCCAAATACTCCTTTATCCACCCTAATTCTGTTGTAGTCAATTCACGATATTCTCCCGGTGCTAATTGTGGGTCTAAAGTAAACGAGCCAAATGCAATCCGTTTCAATTGAACAACTTTAACACCTACGGATAAAAACATCTTTTTAACTTGATGAAATTTCCCCTCCGAAATCGTAACATGAGCCACGCTCTGATGTTCTTGAGCTGATAATATCTCTAATTGGGAGGGTCGACATTGATACCCGTCATCGAACAGAATACCTTGAAGAAATCGTTGTTGTTCTTCTTCGCCTAATTTTCCATTAACAATCACTTCATAAGTTTTATCGACATGATTATCTGGATGCAACATACGAAAACCTAATGGGCCATTATTCGTTATAAGCAATATTCCACTTGTATCACGGTCCAATCTACCCACTGGATATAATCCAGTAACTTCAATTTTTTCATTCATTAAATCAATTACCGTCATCATTTCATCATCTGTAACAGCACTGACTACACCTCTAGGCTTATTCATTAAATAATACCGTTCTCTTTCACCGACTAGACGCTCACCTTTAACGACAATCTCTTGTAAATGGCTATCAACATTTTGTCTTAAACTATTCGCTACTTTAGCATCAACAAGTATTTCACCTTCTGCTAGCATTTTTTTGCGTTGCTTTTTTGAATAATTTTTTGTCTGAATTAATAATTTATCTAATCGCATTTTCAAACCTCGTTCTCATCAAATCAATTCACATGAGCCATTATACATTAAAAGACCCTCCTAATATACGGAGAGTCTCTTTAATGCATCAAATTTTAATACCAACCATTTGCTTCCCAGAATACTTTAGCTGCTTCCCATGAACCATAACGGTTAATAACATATTCATCTGCTACTTTTTCTTGATTTTCACGTGATAAATCACCTTTCAAATAAGAAACCGTTAATTGATAACGTCCATAATAAGTTCCTGACGGATTCCAAATTTCATAGTTTCCACCTGATTCTTTCATCGCAATCCATTCTTTCGCTTCAGAAATGATACCACCGTATTCATTCAGACCAGAATTTGTTGCCACGGGTGCTGGTGTTACTTCTTCACTAACAGTAGGTGCTTCTGTTGTAACAGGTTCTTCAACGACTGGAGTAGTTTCTTCACTCACTGGAGCTAATGTTGTTTCTTCAATTGCAGGAACTTCTGGTGTTGCAGGTGCCTCACTAACAGTCGTTTCAACAGTAGATGTTTCTGCCATTACAGGTGCTTGCGTTGTTTCTTCAACCGTTGGCACTTCTGCTGAAACTGGCTCTTCAACAACTGGAGCTTCTGTTACTACAGATTCTTCAGCTGGTGCAACAGTTTCTTCACTCACTGGAGCTGAAGTTGTTTCATCTTGGTCTACACTTGAAGTGCTAGTTTCAGACACCCACTCTGCCGTTTCCGATACAGCATAATGAGCAGCTGGTGCTACTGTATAAGTCTGTGGTTGTTCACTTGTTGGATTCACATAAGATAAAGTATTTGCTTGGTGATTAAAATACAATACTGAACCCGCTTGAATAAAGTTAACATCTGCAATAGCATTAATTGATGCCAATTCTGCTACTGAATATCCTGTCGCAGCTGCAATCGTACTTAATGTATCACCCCATTGGATAACATATACACCTGATTCACTCGTCTTTAATGTTTCACGCACATCGCTTTCTGAACGTTGTGTCCAAGTTTGTGCTAATGCTGTATTTAAATTAAATGTAGCTAACGACAATACGGCAGTCGCTGCTATCACTTTTAATGATTTCTTCATAATCAATAATTTCTCCTTTTGCATAATATTTAAACTCTCTCGTCTAAATAAGTTATTGCCTATGAAACCATTCTACATGATATTCCAAATATTAAAACCCTTTTGGATTATCTGTAAGTCAACCTTAATCAGTTTGCCCAAGGTCGCAAGATTTTTGTAATGATATGATATAAAAATATCACTTTGTCATCATTCTGTAACACAGTCCACGCTTATTTTTAGTCAAATTATCGCCATTCTATCAATCAAAATAGTTGCGATTATCAGTAATATCGCACTATACTGAAGTAAAACTGAAACTTATGGAGGAATCATAATGACAAACTATACAAAACCTGATGTTTGGCAATGGCAAAATCCAAACGATAAACGAAGTGGTAATCGTCCAACAGCTGGTGCTCGCTTTGAGCAAACACTTCCTATTGGTGACGCTCCACATCAAGTGTATTCACTCGGTACACCAAACGGAATTAAAGTAGCAATTATCTTTGAAGAATTAAAAGCACTCGGCATCAATGGGACTGAATACAATTTATATCAAATTAATATCGGTAAAGGAGACCAATTTGGAACGGACTTTGTTAACATCAATCCCAATTCCAAAATTCCTGCTTTAGTAGACTATTCGACTGAACAACCATTGCATGTTTTTGAATCAGGTTCTATTTTGCTATATCTTGCTGAAAAGTTTCAACAATTTATTCCAACAGATATTGCCGGCAGAACAGAAACACTCAATTGGTTATTTTGGCAAACAGGAGCTGGCCCTTATATCGGTGGGGGATTTGGACACTTCTTCCATTATGCACCATACGACATGGAATATCCGATTGAGCGTTTCACAATGGAAACGAAACGTCAATTAGACTTGTTAGACCAATTATTAAGTAAACGTGAATACATTACAGGCGATACTTATACAATTGCTGATATGATGATTTGGCCATGGTACGGACGTTTAGTGCAAGGTCATCTATATAATGGCTCAGATAAATTTTTAGCTGTCGAACAATATCAGCACTTAAACCGTTGGGCTGAACAAATTAGTCAACGACCAGCAGTGCAACGTGCACTTGAAGTTCCTTACCAATCACTATAAATCACACAAAAAGGTACTAACTCCAATATTTTAGGAGTCAGTACCTTTTATTATTCATCGTTTTCCCCTATTCTACCTAAAGATTGCATTCACTTTATCAGCAACCATTTGTTGCTGCACATCAGCTGAAATAGTCGCCACACCGTCACCCTTTTGCACACCATAGTAACCAAATTGTGCGTGATTTCCACCTTTAATTATCTCTAATTCAGCTGAATTAGGTAGTCGTTTTAAGGCTTGTGTCCAATTGTCTTGATTTAAAACCTTATCTTCCGTTCCACGAATCGATAAGACAGGAAATTTAACGTGCGATAAATCAGTGTGCTTAGAGGGATAACTCGCTAACAAGACTAGTCCTTTAATACGATTATCTCCAGCTGCTACTTGGCTCGCAACTACTCCACCAAGTGAATGTCCCATTACAATGGCTTCTGTCAGTTGTTCTTCTATCATGATTTTATCTACTTGCTTACTAGCAAATATTGGTAAATCAAGTGGTGCATCAATGACATAGACATCTCTTTGTTCATCGGATAATGCTTTTGCTAACGGCAAATACGCCTTAGCATCAACTAACGCTCCTTGATACAAAATAATCGGAGTCTTACTTTCTTCTTTGACATCAATGTGCCAGCCATAACGCATCTTTAAAACTCCGTCCACCATAACATTCGCATCAGCTTGATAGCGTGCTATTTGAAATAATATAACGATTGCTACAACTATCACTATGAATACAGCAGCAACTATTTTCAATATTTTTTTCATTCTAACTTCCTCTCCATTATCTCAATAAAATTCAGTATAACACACGTAACAACAGACTGACACAAGGAAAAAATCTAGTTTTCAAGCCAACAACTCTCCAAACTAGATTTTGTATAAACTGAAACTTGCAGCACTACGTTTCTGATATTCACTCGTCTTAATTCATGCGATTTTTCGTAGTTCCTGTTTGAATAACTTCCAGAGCTGCATTTAAGCCACCTTCCACTAAATTTTTTACAGCTTCATCTGTGTAATAGGCAATATGGGGAGTATAACTGATTTTAGGGTGATTCAATACTTTTTGGAAAGTGTCATCTTCAATTGGCTTATCGCTCCAGTCTTTTGGAATATACGCAGCTTCTGATTCATATGTATCCAAAGCAGCCCCAGCTAATAATTCTTCGTCTAACGCTCGCAACAAATCCTGTGTCTTCACAATTGACCCACGTGCCATATTTAATAGCATCGCACCTTTTTTAAACTTTCTAAACAAATCATAATCGAACAAATAGTAATTATCAGCCGTTGCTGGCATATGAATCGACACAATATCGGCATCAACAATCGCTGTTTCAATGGAATCAACATAATGTAATACATCTTCGCATAATGCATTGGGATATAAATCATACCCTATCACCTTTGCACCAAATCCTTTAAAAAATTTTGCAGCAATAGAGCCGATTCGTCCAGTTCCAATAATCGCCACTGTCATATCTCCCAGTACACGTCCACGAATTTCTGGTGTCCAACGAAAATCTTGTCTTTCAACACGAGCCTGAATTAACTCAACCTTACGAATCAAATTTAGGGCTGCACTGACCGTAAATTCTGCAATAGATTCTGGCGAATAGCTCGGAACATTTGAAATAATCAAATGATTAGCTTGTGCTAATTCCAAATTATACATATCGACACCCGCACTACGTTGTGCAATTTGTTTAATACCATAGCTGGCTAATTCAGAATAAACTGCCTCATCAATCGGTGCTACTTGACTTAGTGAAATACCGTCAAATCCTTTTGCTTGTTCCACCGTATCCATTGTCAGTAAGTCAACCGTCATTTCAACTTCTACATTATTCTGTTTCGCCCACTCTAACGCCCAGATTTTTTCTTCTTCACGAGTATTATACATCAATAATCTAACCATTCATTTATTCCTTTCGCTTAAAACACTTTATTCTATCTTATCAACAGTACCCCATTTCACGCAATCGTTAATTATTCATCGCCATAATCAAAAAAACATTTGCCAGACTATACTATCAGCCTAACAAATGTTTTTCACTTTATTGGGAGAATATCACACGAAATACGCCCTTATTTTTTTATTATTTTAGAAAATGGTGTTTTATGCGTCTTAATAAAACTTTCAAACCAATGGTCTAAAACACTATCATCATTATTATTTCCTGAATCACTGTTATCTTCTAAGTCATTGTCTTCTAAATGAACTCTTCCAAAAAGCGTAAACTCGCTCTCTGATACTTTCCCTACTATATCATTTTTAAATACAGGTAAAAAGCAACTTGCAAATAAAAGCGAGATAAAAAATTTTTTCTTCATCATTGTTCACTCCAATACTTTGTTGTTTGTAAAACTTACAGGAGTAATTCTATCGGAAAAATCAATTCATTTTAAAATCGTTACATATCTGTAAGCTGGCTGATAGTTTGCTCAATTTGCCTAGAAATACTATAACTCTCTACAAGATTAGTCATTTTTAAGCACTCTTTCATAATATCTAACGCATCTTCAAAACCTTGTAAATATCTTAAATGAGCTTTACAAAATTTTAACTGTAATTTTTCTATAAGATAATTATCTAAAATATTAAAATTATCAAGGATTTTAATAAACTTAGAGGCTATTCTTTCTTCTCCTCTATCCAATAAAATTCCTGTAATGTTCAATAGCAACCCATACGTTTTTCTTCGATTCTCTTCGATACTATCGTAAAATTGACTTCGAGTTACTGCTTCTTGTCCTAAAACTTCTAAAGCCTGTGTTTCTAAAGAACGGGCACAATTACTTAATATCCATAATTCATATCTGCACCATTCATCAATAGACATCAAATAATCAGTTATCACACTCTTTTCTTCTCTAGGAATATCGATAGTTGAATCACATTTATTTATAAAAACATGTAGCACAGCAATCATCAAACGATCCGATTTCCTTGCTGTAACACGATACTTACATTCATACTCAGTAAGACTGCGTCTTAAAAAATCAATATTCCTGTTTTGTATAGCTTCATAAAGCTCATTGGATAAACGTATATCCCGAATACCATAATAATTATTATAAAAAGTTGAAAATTCTCCTTGCAAAACATCCATATTGCCCAAACAATAGAAAAACGTATCAACCGTCAGATTACTCTTACCATTCTCAAAACGTGACAACTGGGCAGGGGTTACATACTCTCCTGCCACCTCTTTTAAAGACATATTTTTGGATTCTCGAATAATTTTAAAAACTTTTCCAAATTGTTCCTTCATGCGACACCTCATTACACATATGTAATACAATTAATTTTAACTTCAAAAAAGTATATCATTACCTTATTAAAAATGAAAGGGGAAAACAAAACATGTCCACGCTTTTAACATTACAATCCTTAACAAAACAATATGCCTCATACAAAGCAGTTAACCATATTTCTTTTTCAATACAAAAAGGAGAAATTTGTGGGTTAGTAGGAGAAAATGGAGCAGGAAAGACAACTCTTTTACGAATCTTATCTGGTCTTATTTCGCCAACATCTGGTGAAATTCTTTCAACACAGCCTTATCGCATTGGTGCACTCATCGAGTCACCTGCCTTGCAACCTAATCTCTCAGCTGAAGAAAATCTTCACTACATTGCTCTGCAATTAGGATTAAAAAATCGACAACAGATTATTGATAAAGCTCTTGAAACTGTAGGACTTCAAGATATTGCTCCATACAAGAAAGCAAAAAATTTCTCACTTGGTATGCGACAAAGACTAGCGATTGCAATGGCTATCTTAGATAAGCCTGATTTTCTTATTCTCGACGAACCTATCAATGGTTTAGACCCTGCTGGTATCCGAGATATGAGAAATATCATTCTCAATCTACGAGAAAACTATCAAATGACAATTTTAATTTCTAGTCATATTTTATCGGAATTAGAGTTAGTCGTTGACCGATATATTATCATGCATAAGGGAGCTGTTTTAAAAGAATTCTCAAAAACTGAACTTCAACAAGAATTAGAAGAAAAACTCTATTTATCCACTTCTAATTTAAAAACAACTAAATCTATTCTGCAGAAACAAGAAATTCCTTTTCACGAAGAAGAAGATTATCTCATTCTACCAAAAGAGACAAAAATTATGCCTCTTATTGCACAACTTATTCAAGAAAATATTGAACTAAAAGAAATTTTCAATAAGAAAATTGCCTTTGAAAATTATTACCTACAACTCATTCAAAAAGGAGAAACTACCCATGAATTACCTTAAAGCAGACCTATACCGTATCTTAAAAGAAAGAAAATTAATGATATCTCTATCAATCCTCTTTTGTCTATCATTGCTAGCTGTTTTCTTACTCAAGAGTTCTCCGTCAAAAGAAGAAACTCATACCTTGATTCAACTTTTAACACAGTTCCTGCCTTTATTCTTCCTTGCTCCAACTACATTTATTTTTGGAGAAGATTTTCAATATAGAACCATTAATAATCTCATTGTTAAAAGACAGGAACGCAACTCTATTTTTATCTATAAAATCCTATCGAATCTTATTATTAATTTACTGTACATCGTATTCTCTTATAGTCTAGCAAGTATGTTTCGAATTTTTCTTGGAGGTCAGCTTGTTTTATTAGAGATTTTGAGTATCTTTATCCATCAACTGCCTATTTACATCTGTATTATCCTATTAACTTCTACTCTTTTTATAGGATTCAACAAAATAAATCAGGCATATCTAACTTTTATTCTTATTTCGCTTCTTTGGGATAATATACTCCACCTCATTGCTGACAGTATCTTAAATATCCCTATTCCTAACAGTATCTTCTTATTTCTTGCTTTACAAAATACGGATACTACTTGGAATGCTAGCACTTTTATTGCCTGTCTTTTTGCTTTTATTTACTTAATCTGTAGCTATTATCTATTTACAAAAAAAGATTTTAAATAACTTGGATAATTTAACAATTGAACTTACATCTACAATTATATCCTCTAAAAAATTGGATACATCATAGGGTCTGGGCAAAAAGTCAGAAATCCTAACAAATCCAAGAACAAGAATGTTGTTAAATCAGCATCCTTAATTCCATTTGTTAAAATTTTTAGACTTTCTACCCAGACCCTTATTTATAGGCTTCAAATATTTACTGACGAGCTTACACTTCTACTACATGCTCATTTTCTTGATTAAAATATGCTTTTGTATCTAATTGCCCTTCACTGTTGGCTACATAAATGGCTGTTGCACTATCTCCAACAACATTTAATGATGTCACAAGCATTTCGATTGGACGGTTAATCGCTAGAATTAAAGCATATGTCGCTAAAGCTGCTGGGTTACTGTACCCCATACCACTTAAAATTGTAAAGAGGATAACCCCACCTGCACCTGGTGCTGCCGGTGTGCCAACTGACGCTACGAGTGCCAAAGTGGCAATCGTCAAAATATTCCAATACGATAATTCATATCCTGCACTAGACGCCACAAAAATTGAGGCGATTACTTGCATAATAGCTGTTCCATTCATATTAATAGTCATTCCTAGTGGTAGTACAAAAGATGTAATATCCGTATCTACTCCTAATTCTTCTTGTGTCACTTTCATATTTAGTGGCAAAGTCGCTGCACTTGATGATGTAGAAAAACCGAAGATTGCTACTTCACTAATTTTGCGAACGAATGGCATTGGATTTAATTTTGCCATTATGCGAATAAAGAGTGCATAACCAATTGTTAAAAAGATAATTAAGCTAAAAGTTGTCACTAACATATAAATAGCAGCTGGTTTTAAATAATCTATACCATAACTTGCAATCGTACGAATTAAAAGAACTGCTACTGAGACAGGAGCTAAAGTTTGAATGACATAATTTAAAAACACACTCACAATTTTATTAACTTCTTCTACCAATTTTTGAACTACCGTTAATTCTTCATGGTAGCGATTTAAGATTAACCCTAAGCTGACAGCTAAAAAGACAACCGCTAAAACACTAGTATTACTTGTAAATGTTCCTACCAAATTATTGGGGAACATACTTAACAACACATTAAGTGGATTACTTCCAGTCGAACCAGTTGCTCCTTCAATCGCTAATTCCGATACATTGAACCAACCTAATTTCATGACAATATAGCCAATCACAGATGCCATTAATAACGCTGCTATAGAATTCACTAAAAATCCTTTAATCGTTTTAAACGAGATACGACCTAACTTCTCTGTATCTTTAATGTGTACCATTGCTAAAGTAATGCTTGTAAATACCATTGGAACAATAACTAATTGCAATAACCGTACAAACACTTGCCCTACGATGTAAAATAATCCTAACGCACTTTCATTTCCCTCAGCCGTTATATCGACAAAAAGCAACTGATTAATCGAAACCCAAGCAGCTGGATTATGAGCATTTAACTGCTGACGCAGCAATAAAAAACCTAATCCAATAACTAAACCACTCACTAATGAAACAATCATCTTCTGAGCAAACGATAATTTTCTCATGACTCCTCCTTGTTTAACGTGCGGTGCACCTATTAACTCGGAAAAAACCAAAACAAAAGACCTCGATGAAAATACACCAAGGCCTACTAAGACAGTTCAACTGATACTTATTTGCCTTGCTCGCCTCTCGGACGAATTTAAAGGTTTTTTCTGACACGAATTTTACCACTAATTCACGTAATATGCAATCTATTTTTAAAATAAAAAACGTTTGAGGAAGCACTTCTACAAACGTTTCTTATTTTAATTCAACTACATCCACTTAGTATAATCGTCATTTTCCATTGCTTCAACTGTACCTAATAAATAACCATTTCCAACTTGCGAGAAGAAATCATGATTACTTGTTCCTGTTGAAATACCATTCATAACAATCGGGTCAACATCATCAGCTGTATCTGGAAACAGTGGGTCAAACCCTAAGTTTTGTAATGCTTTATTGGCATTATATCGCACAAAGGTTTTGACTTTTTCAGTCCAACCGATTTCATCATAAATCATTTGCGTAAATTTCGTTTCATTTTGATACAAATCAAATGTTAATTGATAAACCCATGCCTTTAATTCTTCTTGTTCACTCTCAGATAATCTTTCATAGCCCAATTGGAATTTGTACCCAATATAAGTTCCATGAACCGATTCATCTCGAATAATTAATTTAATAATTTCAGCGACATTCGCTAATTTATTATTGCCTAAATAATACAATGGCGCAAAGAATCCCGAATAGAATAAAAAGGATTCTAATAATACACTCGCTGCTTTCGCTTGTAAGTCTGTTCCATTTTGATAGGCATCATTAATTTTTTGTGCCTTATACTGCAATACATCATTTGAGTTCGTCCAATTAAAAATCGTTTCAATTTCAGCTTTCGTATTTAATGTACTGAAAATAGAAGAATAACTCTTCGCATGTACAGACTCCATAAATTGAATATTATTCAATACCGCTTCTTCGTGTTGCGTCCGTACCGATAAACGTAATCGTTCAATCGCATCTTCCGATTGCAATGTATCAAGTAATGTTAAGCCACCGAATACCTTACCAATCATATCCTTTTCAGCATGCGACAATGTGCGCCAATCATCTAAATCATTGGACAAAGGAATACGTGTATCTAACCAAAACTGTTCAGTCAGTTTTTCCCATGTTAATTTATCCACCATATCTTCAATTTGATTCCAGTTAATCGCAAAATATGGATTTTCAACTTCTTTCGACATTTCCTTTTCACTCTCCTTATGGCTCAATGTAACACTGATTTTTGATTAGATTGAGCAAGACTCACATGCGTTACTGCCGACCTCATCGCCGTCATCAGTAAAGGTACGCACATAATAAATCGACTTAATTCCTTTTTTCCAAGCATAATGACGTAAAATATTTAAGTCACGTGTCGTCATTTTATTGGTACGACCTGCTTTCCATTCATACATCCCTTCAGGAATTTCACTACGCATAAATAAAGTTAACGACATACCTTGGTCGATATGCTTTTGCGCTGCTGCATACACATCGATGACTTTACGCATATCAATATCATAAGCTGATTTATAGTATGGCAAAGTTGCATTCGATAAATGTGGTGCTGGATAGTACGTTTTTCCTGTCTTTTTCTCTTGACGTTCTTCGATTAAGCGTGTAATCGGGTGTAGTGACGCACTTGTTTCATTGACATAACTAATCGAACCTGTTGGGGCAATCGCCATACGGTTTTGATGATACAAGCCTGTTGCTTGTACCTTTTCTTTTAATTGTTTCCAATCTGATGCTGTTGGCATTGGAACATTTTTCATGATTTCTGCCGCTTTTTCTGATTGAATTTCAAATGGATTCGCAATATACGCATCAAAGTATTCACCTGTCGCATACGTTGATTTTTCAAAATTATAGAAACTTACGCCACGTTCTGTCGCAATTTGATTACTTGAAACTAAAGTATAATAATTTAACGCATAGAAGTACGCTTCCGTTAACTCAATTGATTCTGGAGAACCATAGTGCATTTGATTTAAGGCAAATAATGTATGTAGACCCATACCACCTAAACCAATCGTATGTGCCTTGTCATTACCATTTTTAATCGTTGGAACAGTTTCAATATTTGAATGGTCCGTTACAAAGGTCAAAGCACGAACAGCTACATCAACTGATTGTGCAAAGTTTGGTGATTGAATCATATTTGGGATATTGGTCGAACCTAAATTACAACTAATATCCGTCCCTAGCACTTCATATTCTTGGCGATTATTAATGTGAGACGGTACTTGAACTTGTAAAATTTCTGAACACAAGTTACTCATCGTAATCATACCGTCAATCGGATTGGAACGATTCGCCGTATCAATGTTCACAATATAAGGATAACCTGACTCTTGTTGTAGTTTACTAATTTCATTTTCTAATTCACGAGCCGAAATTTTAGACTTGCGAATTTCCGAATTATTAACGATATTATCATATTCTTTCGTAATATCTAAATAAGAAAATGGCACACCATAAACTCGTTCAATATCATACGGACTAAATAAATACATTGGTTCATCATTCGCTGCTAATTCATAAAATTTATCTGGTACTACTAAACCTAGCGATAAAGTTTTTACACGAATTTTTTCATCCGCATTTTCTTTTTTAGTCGATAAAAACGACACAACATCTGGGTGAAACACATTCAAGTATACAGCTCCAGCACCATTACGCTGCCCCAGTTGGTTAGAATAACTAAAACTATCTTCCAATAATTTCATAACTGGTACGACACCACTTGACGCATTTTCAATTTTCTTAATTGGGTCACCAGCTGCACGTAGATTCGATAAGTTAACCCCTACACCGCCACCGATGCGTGACAATTGCAAGGCAGAATTAATTCCACGACCGATACTATTCATATCATCACTTAACTGAATTAAGAAACATGACACTAATTCCCCACGACGTTTACGTCCTGAATTTAAAAAAGTAGGAGTCGCTGGTTGATAACGTTGTGCAATCATTTCATCACGTAATTTTTCAGCCAATGCTTCATCGCCGTCTGCTAAAAATAATGAAGCGAACACGACACGGTCTTCATAACGTTCTAAATAACGTTGTCCGTCATTCGTTTTAAGTGCATATTGCGTATAAAACTTGAACGCAGACATAAAGGATTTGAAACGAAACTTCATCGCATAAGTGTCTTTCATCATTTGCTTTACAAATTCACGAGAATATTTTTCAATAAATTCACGCTCTAAATAGTCATGTTCCATTAAATATTCCAATTTTTCATCTAAGGTGTAGAAAAATACAGTATTCGGATTAACATGTTCTAAAAAGTAAGCTCGTACGGCTTCTTTATCTTTATGGAGTGGGATTTGATTGTTAATCGGACGATTCAACTCATTATTTAATTTAAAATAGGTTACTTCTTTCGCCTTAGTCGCTAATCTTGGTTTTTCCAAGTTTCTCCACCTCTTCTTTCAATTTTTTTACATCATTGTCATTGCCTTGAAATTCAAATAAATGTAATATCGGCACATTAAAGTCACGGCTTAAATCTTTTGCAGTAAAACAATAGAGCGTATTAAAATTCAAGTTACCTCCACCAGCAACTCCTTGTAAATACTGTCGATTATGCCCTGTTTCTACAAATTCCCATAACAAATCCGTCACTTCACGTTCATACGTGGGTGCTACGATAATATAAGGCTCTGTCACTTCTATCATGGGTCTATCTGGAAATAATTCAATTGCAGGTAAGTCCAATTTTTTTATAAATCGCCGTGTTTGCCCTGTCAACGATAGGTAAACTATTAACATTATATTTCCTCCAGACCTTATATTTGTTATGTCAATAAATAAACATTTATTGACAATAATCACTCTACCTATCTTAGCACCGCACTTGTTAAAAATCAACGCAAAAACATTATATAGGGTCTGAAAAGTTTTTGTGCCACAATATGTTGTGTTAATAAGACTTTTGCTTGTTCATCATTTTCCTTATAACTCTACTTAATTTTGCCACCCAATTTCAAAATATCGTTCGCCATGCTCCACACGTTGTAAAATATCACGACTATACTCAATTAAATCTGGTGGCAATTCATCTTTATTAACCCATACCATTTCTGATACTTTCATTGGTTCATTAATACGAACTATTTCTTTTTCTGCTTGTGTTATCTTCACATGAAAATAAAAATCATAATAAACTTGACTATCCGTATTACGATGAGCAACACAAATAAACTCAAATCGGTCTAATTCAATATTTAGCCCTGTTTCTTCTAATAACTCACGCCTAGCAGCTTGTCGAGCCGTTTCACCTGCTTCAACATGCCCCGAAGCACCTAAATCTAACCAACCGTCCATATAGCCTGTTTGAAACCGTCTTTGTAATAAATATTGTTGCTGCTCATCTTCAATGACAAGAAAGACAGCACTCTTTGTCAAATAACGTTGTTTCATTTTCTTCACCTTTTCTCGCTTAAGTAAACTTTCTCTAGTATTTCAAGTCCGCACTCTCACTCTTACTTTGATTTTCACTTGCATTTTTATGTTTACAGATGTAAACTATATTTGAGATTACAATTGTAAACGGAGGGTTACTATGGAAAAAATATCTATTTCACCAGCTGAATGGGAAATAATGCGTGTTGTTTGGGCACATCATCAATTAACCAGTCGTGAAATTCTTCAAGTATTCCAGCATATTTTGGAATGGAAAGAGGGAACGATTAAATCACTCATTAACCGCCTTATTCAAAAACAATTCTTAATTCAAGATACCTCAACTAAACCCTATGTATATTCTGCTGCCATTAGCGAAGAAGAAGCAATACAACAAGAATTGGATGCCATTCTTAGTCGTTGCTGCACCAAAGAACGTGGCAAATATATTCGCTATCTGCTCGAACAACAAACATTATCTAAAGCAGATTGCCAGCTCATTCAACAAACTGCACAAGAAAAACATACAAATGCACCAGAATCCATTGCTTGTCAATGTCTGTCTGGTCAATGCACTTGCTGTAAACATCATTAGTAGGAGGAATCCCCTTTATGAAACAACAATTTCAAATTAACGGTTTGCATTGTGCTGGTTGTGCAGCAAAAGTTGAGCAAAAATTAAATCAGCTCCCTGGTATCAATGAAGCTGTTGTCAATTTAATAACGCAGTCGGCAACCATTGATTATGATACGAAACAACTAGATGTTGCCACGATTCGCCAAACTGTCGAATCACTCGGTTATCAATTAGTCGATGAAACGCAATCAATCATTCATAACCCTACTTTAATTCAAAACTATCACATCGACGGCATGCACTGTGCAAGTTGTGCAGCGAAAGTGGAACGAACGATTCAACAACTACCAAATATTCAAAATGCCAGTGTTAATCTCGTTACAGAACAATTAACTGTCGTTTGGAGAGAACAAGCTGATACACCTATCATTACCAAAGCAGTCGAATCTCTCGGCTATCGCGCAACCTTAACGCTCTCTCCACAAGAACAATTCATTATAACACAACAAAATAGAGAAAATCAGTTAAAAGAACGAAAAAAACAACTCGTATCAATGCTATCCTTAACGCTACCACTCTTTTATCTAACAATGGCACCAATGATTCATTTACCGATTCCACTTTGGTTCGATAGTCATCATCATTTATTACGAAATATGCTAGTACAATTTTTATTAACTACTCCTATTTTATGGCTAGCTCGAGATATTTTTATTAAAGGTTTCAAAGCACTTTTCCATTTAGCACCGAATATGGATTCATTAGTCGCTGTCGGGACGAGTGCAGCCTATTTACAAGGAATTGGTATGTTAATCTATCAAGTTATCACACCGGCAGTTTCACAAGGACACCCAGAACTATATTTTGAATCTGCTGCCGTTATTTTAACCTTGATGAAATTAGGAAAATATATGGAAGATGTCGCTAAAGGAAAAACAAGTCAAGCCATTAATGAATTAATGGCACTAGCTCCAGAAATAGCTTATCGCAAAACAAATGAAGGGAAAATAGAATCCATACCATTAGCAATGGTGCAAATCAATGATTTATTAGTGGTACGTCCAGGTGAGCGTCTAGGAGTTGACGGTATCATTACAGAGGGGCAATCATCGGTCGATGAATCAATGATTACAGGAGAAAGTTTACCTGTTTCAAAAAGTATCGGCGATACTGTATCCAGTGGGAGCATTAATAAAAACGGCAGTTTCACCTACCGTGTAACAGCGATTGGTCAAGAAACCTTTCTATCAAAAATCATTACACTGGTTCAAGATGCACAAGGTAGCAAGGCAGAAATTGCGAAACTAGCCGATAAAATTTCATTATATTTTGTGCCAACTGTCATGTTTTTAGCCGTAATAAGTAGTTTGAGTTGGCTATTTCTAGCAGGTGCTTCATTTGAGTTTGCATTAAAAATCTTTATCAATGTCTTAATCATTGCCTGTCCATGTGCTCTAGGCTTAGCAACACCAACTGCTATTATGGTCGGGACTGGTCTAGCAGCCAAACATGGAATTCTTTTTAAAAATGGGACTGCACTTGAAATGGTTCATAAAGCAACAGCCATTGTATTAGATAAAACAGGTACGATTACAGAAGGAATGCCTACCGTTACAGATATTGACTTAAACGAAGAAATTGATACTAATGACTTACTCATAAAAATAGCAGCCATTGAATCCGTATCGGAACATCCATTATCAGATGCTATTGTACACTATGTTGACAGCTTGAATTTAGGTGAATTGCCTAGCGTTACAGAATTTAATAGTATATCCGGTTTGGGTATTCAAGGAACTGTTCAAGGTGATACTTTGGCAATTGGTAACGCCAAAATGATGTCATCTATCGTGACGCTGAGTGCCGAAATAAAAATTCGTGCTGAACAATTAGCAAAATTAGGAAAAACACCTTTATTTGTCGCAATCAATAATCAATTTTCGGGTATCATCAGTGTCAGCGACCCTATTAAAACTACGAGTAAAGAGGCAATCGCCCAATTGAAACGCTTGAACTTAACCACCTATATGGTAACTGGCGATAATCAACATACAGCAAACGCAATCGCATCATCACTCCATTTAGATGGTGTGTACAGTGAAGTACTCCCAGTCGACAAGAGCAGCATTGTGGCTACCTTACAAGAACATCATACCGTCATCATGGTTGGAGACGGTATTAACGATGCTCCTGCACTAGCACAAGCTGATATAGGAATTGCGATTGGTTCTGGTACGGATATTGCGATTGAATCAGCCGATGTTGTCTTAATGCATAATCAATTAAACGATGTACTAACAGCGATTAAATTGAGCCACGCAACACTACGTACAATTAAGCAAAATTTATTCTGGGCTTTCGCATATAATGTGATTGGAATCCCCATTGCAATGGGATTAGTTCATGCACTTTTTAATGGTCCACTATTAAATCCCATGGTCGCTGCTCTCTCCATGAGCTTTAGCTCGGTATCAGTCTTACTAAACTCACTAAGATTACGATTTTTTAAAATATAGTGTGACGACCCTCCCCTAAACAACAAGTAGGGGTCACTCCTCATTAAGTGACCCCTACTTATTTATTTTTCATATATCTGTATCGCAGAACTCAGACTCTTCATTATTTTAAAGAAAGCTCAGCACCTTCAAGCTTGAGATATTCTCCCTCTTTAACGTCTACATAACTTGATTTTTTAATTGAGTTAGAATCTACAACATCTATAGCATTCGCATCTTTAGCAATTCTATAGCGAGCAAATTCATCTTTTGCCTTTGCTTTATACTCCCCTGGTTCAATATCAACACCAACACGATACACACCTTCGCCAATAGTATCATTTTCTATTTTTACTGGCCATGTTTCTTCAACTGGAACAGCAAAACAATCGCTTAATTCTAAATATTGTCCGTCTTCAACTTTTACATAAGCAAAAGTTTTAACCATATCATAAGCAATATACTCTTCGCCACGTGCATCTCCCGTTAATTTGAATGAAGCATATTCATCAAGTGAATAAACTTTATATTCACCAGCAGGAATGTCACTACCTACTTTATACATATCCGTTTCAAAAACTGTTTTATAAGATGCCATATCGAATGGGTCTTTATCAGCGACAGATTCTTGTTTCATTTCACTTGTTGTCGTTTCTTCAGCATAAATTGAACCAACACTCGATAAAATAAACAAACTACTTGCTAACAATACTATTTTCTTCACAACGAACTTCTCCCTTACATATTTGTTATTCCAGACAACTGACGTAAATACTGAAAGCCAATGTATGTACGACAGTAAGACTTCAATTCTACAACAATATTTACACATATTCTGATAATTAAATTTTATAATATTCACAACTTTAAATCAAATAATTCCAAATATACTTTACTAATAAAGTAACAAAATAAATACAATCAAACACCATAACGTCTTTTCATCTGTACAATGTAAATATTAATCGAATCAAGACAACATTTTGTTTTAAGAATTCTAGTATTTTACTCACAACTCATGCTATTTTATGGTATGATGTTGGTGGATGTTTAGGGGTTATTTTTTTACTATATAATGAGAGCATTTTCTGTTCATCCCCAAACAAATAAAGCAAATGGAGGAAATGCATTAATGATTAATGTATCAAATGTAAGTTTACAATTTCCAGACCGTAAATTGTTTGATGAAGTCAATATTACCTTTAACCAAGGAAACTGTTACGGCGTCATCGGAGCCAACGGTGCTGGAAAATCAACCTTTTTAAAAATTTTAGCCGGAGAGATTGCCCCTACAACAGGAGCCGTTACAATGGACCCACACGAACGCTTAGCCGTATTAAACCAAAACCACTATGGGTTTGAACAATATAATGTCATCGAAACGGTTATGATGGGCCATAAAGAGCTTTACGACATTATGAAAGAGAAAGACGCTATCTACATGAAAGAAGATTTTTCTGATGAAGACGGTATTCGTGCTGGAGAATTAGAGGGTCTATTTGCTGAAATGGGTGGCTGGGAAGCTGAATCTGAAGCAAGTAACATGTTACAAGGTTTAGGAATCCCAACAGATATGCACTACTCTCAAATGAGTGATTTAATTGAAGCTGATAAAATCAAAGTATTACTGGCACAAGCACTATTTGGTAAGCCAGATAATTTATTATTAGATGAGCCAACCAACGGTTTAGATGCCCAAGCAATAGATTGGTTAAGTGATTTTATTATCGACTTCCCAAATACAGTCATCGTTGTTTCACACGACCGTCACTTTTTAAATACAGTCTGTACACATATGGCAGACGTTGACTTCGGTAAAATTAAAATTTATGTTGGGAACTATGATTTCTGGTTACAATCTAGTCAATTAGCTGCGAAAATGGCAGCTGACCAAAATGCGAAAAAAGAAGAACAAATCAAAGAGTTACAAGCCTTTATCGCTCGTTTCTCTGCTAATGCGTCAAAATCAAAACAAGCCACTTCACGTAAAAAATTATTAGATAAAATTACATTAGATGACATTCAACCGTCATCACGCCGTTATCCTTTTGTCGGCTTTTCACCAGAACGTGAAATCGGTAATGACTTACTCCGTGTTGAAGGGTTATCTAAAACAATTGACGGTGAAAAAGTATTGGATAATATTACTTTCACTTTAAATCGTGATGATAAAGTAGCCTTTTTAAGTCGTAATGATAATGCTGTCACTGCTTTCTTCGACATTATTATGGGTAAAGCAGAACCGGATTCTGGTACTTTTGAATGGGGTGTCACAACGAGTCAAACTTATTTACCACGTAATTCTGGTGACGAATTTGACGGAGTTGAATTATCAATCGTTGATTGGTTACGTCAATATGCTGCAAAAGAAGAACAAGACAATACATTTTTACGCAGTTTCTTAGGCCGTATGTTATTCTCAGGTGACGATGTAATGAAACCTGTTAATGTTTTATCCGGTGGGGAAAAAGTACGCTGTTTATTATCAAAAATGATGTTATCAAAAGCAAATGTACTCGTAATGGACCAACCAACTAACCACTTAGACTTAGAATCAATCACTGCGTTAAACGAGGGCTTAATCAAATTTAAGAGTGCCATTTTAATTGCTTCTCACGACTACGAAGTATTAAATACAACATGTAACCGTGTCATTGAATTAACACCTACAGGTGCTTTTGACCGATTAAATACAAAATATGAAGAATACGTTGAAGACAAAGAACTTCAAAAACGTGTCGCTGCCATGTATCCAGAAAACTAATAAAATCTTACAATCTATAAGTGGAATTTATAAAAAAATCATCTATAATAATAGTTAGTGGCACTAATCAAGCGTCCCTAACAACCAAATAAACAATCACATCAGTGATGAATAAAGGAGTTAACAAATAATGGAAGTATTTGACTACGAAGATATCCAGCTAATCCCTAACAAATGTATCGTTACTAGCCGTTCTGAATGCGATACAACCGTCACTTTTGGCCCACGTACATTCAAAATCCCAGTTGTACCTGCCAATATGCAGACTGTTATTAATGAAGAATTAGCTGTTTGGTTTGCTGAAAATGATTATTTTTATATTATGCACCGCTTTGACGAAGAAGGTCGTAAGCCATTTGTCAAAATGATGCAAGAAAAAGGTTTATTTGCATCAATCAGTGTTGGTATTAAACCTTACGAATATGATTTTATTCGTGAATTAGCATCTGAAAATTTAATTCCTGAATATATTACCATTGATGTGGCTCATGGTCATTCCGATGAAGTAATTAAAATGATTCAATTCATCAAGCAACATTTACCAGGTGCCTTTGTCATCGCTGGTAATGTCGGCACACCTGAAGGTGTTCGTGAATTAGAATATGCAGGAGCTGATGCTACTAAGGTTGGTGTCGGCCCAGGTCGTGTATGTATTACGAAATTAAAAACAGGTTTTGGTACTGGTGGGTGGCAATTAGCAGCCGTTCGTTTATGTGCCAAAGCTGCTAGAAAACCGATTATCGCAGACGGTGGTATTCGCCACAATGGTGACATCGCCAAATCCATTCGTTTTGGTGCCTCAATGGTCATGATTGGTTCATTATTAGCTGCTCATGAAGAAAGCCCAGGTGTCACACGCAAAGTAGACGGTAAAATCTATAAAGAATACTTCGGTAGTGCATCTGAATTCCAAAAAGGTGAACGTAAAAATGTTGAAGGTAAAATCGAATTGATTCCGACACGTGGACGTTTAGAAGATACTTTAAGAGAAATGCAACAAGATTTACAATCGTCAATCTCTTATGCCGGTGGAAAAGATTTAGATGCTATTCGTAAAGTAGATTACGTTATCGTGCGTAATACGGTATATAATGGCGATAGATAATTAAACAAATAAAACGGGCGAACGCCCGTTTTTTGCTTTATTTTTTTCGATTCAGCAAAACACCACGATAAAACTTACGCCATTGTTTAGCAACTGCTTCATGTGCATAGTAATCTCTTGCTTGACGTGATTTAGCTTGATAAGTTTCGATTAACTCTGGCGACTGAGATAAAGCCACTAAACGCTCACTCATCGCTTCAACACCGTCAGCTAGCAACGCATAGTCTTGAATAATTGGACGATATAAGTCTAATTCTCTCACGACCACTGGCGTCCCACAATTAAAGGCTTCTAAAATACTCATTGGGAACAATTCATTAAACGACGGCAATAAAAACACATCTGCTATATTATAATAATCATTCAATAATTCTCTATCAATAATACCGGTAAATTTCAAATTTTTCGGTGGATTATCATAGATTTTTTGATATTTTTCATATCCGTCTGTCATTTGCCCAAACGAAAAACCACCAGCCCACACAAATGTAAATTCTGGGTGTTTCTGTGCTAATTGAACAAAGTCATCAATACCCTTTCTCTTTTGAATTTGCCCTACACCTAAGACAATGAATTCATTTGGGCGAAAACCATACTTGGCACGCAAACCATTATCATTTTTTTCATAAAAACGATTAAGCGATACCGAATTAGGAATATAATGAATTTTTTCAGCCGGAATATCAAATCGTTTTAATTCTTCACCAAAAACAGGATTCACCACGACTAAATGGTCCATACGTTTATAAAATGAGAGTACATATTTGCCAAAAATCTTTTGAATTAATGACGGCAACTTAATACTCCCCTCTAAAGTATCCGGCAAAAAATGCACATATCCAACCGTAACACCACGCTTTTTTTTCAAAAAAGTAGATAAATAATAAGGGAAATTAATCGTATGATAATGTGAAATATCAGTCGGCTGATAATCATTGATTAAAATCTCAATCTCGTCCGAACAATATTTTGTTAACATTTCAATTTGTTCACGGTATGCACTACCTACTCCTTGTCCTTTAACAGATTCTGCTTGAGAAAACATCGTTACTTTCATACAACACCTCACTTATAAAATACAATACTAACAACTCTTGTCACTGAAAAAATGTTTTATTTGTGAATATTTCTTCCCTATTTGTAGTACTCCTCACTATTATAGCGAATTTCTAACATAATGAAAAGGAGCGAATAGCATAAGCTGCTCTCACTCCTTTAAAGTATTTATTAATTTGCGAATGCGTCTAAGTAAGTTTTCACAATATTTTCTACAGTAAAGCCATACTCAGCAACTACTGTATCACCATTTCCAGACGCTCCAAAACGGTCGATACCGACTGATACACCGTCTAAGCCAACATATTTGCCCCAACCAAATGTTGAGCCCATTTCAATTGATACACGATTGCGAACAGCACTCGGTAAGACACTTTCCTTATACGCTGCATCTTGCTCATCAAATAAATTCATCGCTGGCATTGATACAACAGATACGTCTACACCTTTTTCACGCAATACCGTTTGAGCCTCAATTGCTAAAGCCACTTCTGAACCACTTGCTAATAAGATACCAGCTGGTTCTTGAGCTTGAGCAGGTGAAATCACATAACCACCTTTACGCACACCCGTTTCCAATACATCTGACGCTACCGATAATACTGGTAAATTTTGACGTGTTAAGACTAACATGGTTGGACGATTCGTTGATTCTATTGCCACTTTCCAAGCTGCATACGTTTCGTTTTCATCAGCAGGGCGTAAAACATTTAAGTTTGGTAATGCTCTAAAAGCTGCTAATTGTTCAATCGGCTCATGGGTCGGGCCGTCTTCACCTACTGCAATCGAATCGTGTGTCATTACATAAGTAACTGGAATATTTGATAATGCTGCTAAACGTACAGCTGCTTTTAAATAATCCGTAAAGACAAAGAATGTCCCACCATATACACGAGAACCACCATGTAATTGTACACCATTCATTATCGCTGCCATAGCAAATTCACGTACACCAAACCAAATATTGCGTCCACTACGATTATCTGGCATAAATGCTGTTTCTTTGCTTACCATTGTTTTATTTGACCCAGATAAGTCAGCTGACCCACCCCAGAAGAATGGTACGGCTTCAGACAATGCCTGAATCGCACGTCCACTTGAATTACGACTTGCATCTGCTTTCGTATCCGTAGACACATAATTCAACGCATACTCATAAGCTTCTGGTAACTCATCTGCAAAGGCTGCTAACAACGCTGCTGCTTTCTCAGGATATTTTGCTTGATAATCTGCAAATAAAGCAGTCCAAGCCTCATAGGCTTTTAAGCCACGCTCTTTTACTTTTTCATCAAAGTCTGCTTGTGCTTCTGCTGGCACTGTAAATGCAGGGTGATTCCAACCATAATTCGCTTTTGTCGTTTCCCAATCAGTTGCTCCCAATGGTGCCCCATGTACAGCAGAAGTTCCTTGTTTAGGAGAACCATAACCAATTACTGTTTTAATTTCAATTAATGTTGGTTGACTAGTATGTGCTTTTGCTGCTGCAATTGCGTCTGAAATAGCAGCCACATCGTTTCCGTCTTCTACACGTAAATAATGCCAGTTTTGCGATTCAAAACGTTGTTGAATATTTTCATTAAACGCCATATTTAAATCACCGTCTAATGAAATATCATTACTATCGTATAACACAACTAATTTACCTAATTGTTGTTTACCAGCAAAAGATAAAGCCTCGTACGCTACACCCTCCATTAAATCACCGTCACCTACTAAAGTATAGGTATAGTGGTCAATCACTTGATGTTCTTCTGTATTGTATTCAGCAGCTAAATGCGTTTCTGCTAAAGCCATACCTACCGCTTGAGCCACACCTTGTCCTAAAGGACCAGTCGTAGCTTCTACACCGTCTGTATGCCCTACTTCAGGATGTCCTGGAGTTTTACTATTGAATTGACGGAATTGTTTTAAATCTTCCAAGCTAACATCAAAACCAGATACATGTAATAAACTATATAATAATGCTGAACCATGTCCTGCTGATAAAATAAAACGGTCACGGTTAATCCATTTTGACTCTGTAGGTGTTACACGTAAATGTTCGCTCCATAAAGCATAAGCCATTGGTGCAGCACCTAGTGGTAAGCCTGGATGTCCAGAATTTGCTGCTTCAATTTGATCGACACTTAAAGCACGCAATGTATTCACTGATAATGTTTGTGTTGTCATAACTTCCTCCTTATTTTAGTTCGCACGAATTGGTCTGAACTTCACTGCACAAAGCTCTTAAAATACAGTAGTTCTACCCAAACATTCATACTCACACTAAGTTGTTATTTAATATAACAATCTTATTCCTTTCAATTATACCACCTAACAATAATATTAATCAAATATTGGTTGCCATTTTTCGCCTTGTTTCTTCGCCTCAAACGCCAATCTCACTTGTTCGGTGGACGTCTTGCGTTCCATTAAAGGTGGTATTTCATCTTCTGCAAAAAATCCACTCGCCACTGTTTCAGAATTAGGTCGAAACATTCCTGAAACATACTGACACTCTACAAAAATTTTTAAAATTGTAAAAGGATTAAGTCCAGGATTATGTATATTTCGGTCATGAATCGCCACTAAACGCCCAACTTCAACTTCCATTCCAGCCTCTTCAAACACTTCTTTACGAATATTAGATGAAATCGTCTGAGTAACATCCATCCAGCCACCCGGTAAAACCCATAATCCGTCATTTTCTTGTACCAATAACAATTTATCCCCACGCCAAACAATTGCACGTGTATCCACTTTAGGAGTTTGATAACCTTTTTCTTCTAAATATAATTCTGCAATCTTATCAACCGGCTCCTCTGCTACTTGAGCTAGCATTTCAAAAGAAATTTGTTTTATACGTTCAAAACGTTCCTTATCAAAAACATCTTTAGTAAAAAACAGCCCAGTTTCAGCAAGAGCATGTAATTCCTTAGCCCAATCTACAATGTTCAACTTATTCACCTCGATACTTCTTCATCAACTCTGCAAAAATTTCAGCAGAAGTTGGCGGCGTATAAGTAATCGCATTAGCACCAGCTTGAATCGTCTGCCTAATTTGCTCAGGTGTAGACCCACCTGTAGCGATAATAGGAAAAGCATCACCAATTTCACTACGAATATGCGCAACTAATTCAGCAGTACGAGCACCACCAGACACATTTAACATCGTTGCCCCAGCACTAATTTTACCTAAAAAATCATCATTAAAACTGGAAACAGTCGCAATCAAAGGAATATCAATATTCATACTAATTTCTTTAATCACACTATTTTCCATAGGTGCATTCACAACGACACCATACGCACCCATTTGTTCTGCTTGAATAGCTAAATAGACACTACGACTTCCAGTAGTCGTCCCACCACCAACTCCAACGAAAACAGGTACTGATGCAATACTCACAATTGATTGCATAATCGTTGCAAGCGGTGTAAATGGATAAACAGCAATCACCGATTGTGCATTTGAATTACGAATAATTGCCACATCTGTAGAAAATAATAATGATTTAATCCGTTTGCCAAAAATTTCAATTCCAGACGCTTCATATATCTCTTTAGGCACTTCAACAATACGTGTTCTTAACTTTGACTCAAATTTAGGTGCACTTTTTTTACCAATATTTGCTTGTCTATCGCTAAAAACTAACACTGATTGATTATTCTCATCAATTTCAGTACTAATTGCTTCATATCCACTAACATTAAGCTCACTCACATTCCGTTCTAGCTCATTATAATCCATATAGACGCACCTCGTTTCTAAAAATTATGTCTTCAGTATACAAATATTATCCAAAAAAATCAAAAAACCGAGCAATAGCTCGGCAACATTGTACAGCCATTTGCCGGGATCGAACCGGCGACCTCTTCCTTACCATGGAAGCGCTCTACCTACTGAGCTAAAACGGCAATAAATTAACTGAAAATAAAAAAACACTCCGCAAGTAGGGCTCGAACCTACGACATCATGATTAACAGTCATGCGCTCTGCCAGCTGAGCTATTGCGGAATGACACTAACGACTTCTCCTGCATGGCAACGTCCTACTCTCACAGGACCAAAAGTCCAACTACCATCGGCGCTAAGAAGCTTAACTGCTGTGTTCGGCATGGGTACAGGTGTGTCCTTCTTGCCATCGTCACCACACAGAGAATTCGTCTTGTCTCTTAAGTAATCTTGTCTCCAAGCTCACTCAAAACTGAATAACCTTCCAAACTCCCAATCAATCTCTTGGTTAAGTCCTCGACCGATTAGTACTAGTCCGCTCCATGTCTCACAACACTTCCACTTCTAGCCTATCTACCTGTTCGTCTTTCAGGGGTCTTACTTCCTAAGAATGGGAAATCTCATCTTGAAGCTGGCTTCGCGCTTAGATGCTTTCAGCGCTTATCCTTCCCACACATAGCTACCCAGCGATGCTCCTGGCGGAACAACTGGTACACCAGCGGTGCGTCCATCCCGGTCCTCTCGTACTAAGGATAGCTCTTCTCAAATTTCCTACGCCCGCGACGGATAGGGACCGAACTGTCTCACGACGTTCTGAACCCAGCTCGCGTACCGCTTTAATGGGCGAACAGCCCAACCCTTGGGACCGACTTCAGCCCCAGGATGCGATGAGCCGACATCGAGGTGCCAAACCTCCCCGTCGATGTGAACTCTTGGGGGAGATAAGCCTGTTATCCCCAGGGTAGCTTTTATCCGTTGAGCGATGGCCCTTCCATGCGGTACCACCGGATCACTAAGCCCGACTTTCGTCCCTGCTCGACCTGTCCGTCTCGCAGTCAAGCTCCCTTCTGCCTTTGCACTCTGCGAATGATTTCCAACCATTCTGAGGGAACCTTTGGGCGCCTCCGTTACTCTTTAGGAGGCGACCGCCCCAGTCAAACTGTCCACCTGACACTGTCTCCCGTGCTCCTCGCACGCGGGTTAGAGGGTCCATGTCACAAGGGTAGTATCCCACCAGCGCCTCCTCGTAAACTGGCGTTCACGATTCTTCAGCTCCTACCTATCCTGTACATGCCACACAAACACTCAATATCAAGTTACAGTAAAGCTCCATGGGGTCTTTCCGTCCTGTCGCGGGTAACCTGCATCTTCACAGGTACTATAATTTCACCGAGTCTCTCGTTGAGACAGTGCCCAGATCGTTACGCCTTTCGTGCGGGTCGGAACTTACCCGACAAGGAATTTCGCTACCTTAGGACCGTTATAGTTACGGCCGCCGTTTACTGGGGCTTCAATTCAAAGCTTCAGATTGCTCCTAACCTCTCCTCTTAACCTTCCAGCACCGGGCAGGCGTCAGCCCCTATACGTCATCTTTCGATTTTGCAGAGACCTGTGTTTTTGATAAACAGTCGCCTGGGCCTATTCACTGCGGCTGATGTTTCCATCAGCACCCCTTCTCCCGAAGTTACGGGGTCATTTTGCCGAGTTCCTTAACGAGAGTTCTCTCGATCACCTGAGTGTTCTCCACTCGACTACCTGTGTCGGTTTGCGGTACGGGTTGGTTGTATCTCACTAGAAGCTTTTCTCGACAGTTTGATTATCCACCTTCGCTACTTTATTTCGCTACGCGTCACAACTCACCCTTCCAGATAAAAGCATTTCACTCTTATCAAGACTCGTTGCTTGCACATCCTCTTCCATCCGGATGCGTGGAGTCGCCTCCTGTGTCCCTCCTTCGTTCAAACGATACTTACCAAGTACAGGAATCTCTACCTGTTGTCCATCGCATACGCCTATCGGCTTTTGCTTAGGTCCCGACTAACCCAGGGCGGACGAGCCTTCCCCTGGAAACCTTAGTCTTTCGGTGGACGGGATTCTCACCCGTCTTGCGCTACTCATACCGGCATTCTCACTTCTATTCGCTCCACCACTCCTTACGGTATGACTTCTCCGCTAATAGAACGCTCTCCTACCACTCTAGCTCTTCGCTAGAATCCACAGCTTCGGTGTATTGTTTAGCCCCGGTACATTTTCGGCGCGGAGTCACTCGACTAGTGAGCTATTACGCACTCTTTAAATGGTGGCTGCTTCTAAGCCAACATCCTAGCTGTCTGTGCAACTCCACATCCTTTTCCACTTAACAATTACTTTGGGACCTTAGCTGGTGGTCTGGGCTGTTTCCCTTTCGACTACGGATCTTATCACTCGCAGTCTGACTCCCAGAGATGAGTACATGGCATTCGGAGTTTATCTGAATTCGGTAAAGCTTGCGCCCCCCTAGTCCAAACAGTGCTCTACCTCCTTGACTCTCACTCTGAGGCTATACCTAAATATATTTCGGAGAGAACCAGCTATCTCCAAGTTCGATTGGAATTTCTCCGCTACCCACAAGTCATCCAAACACTTTTCAACGTGTCCTGGTTCGGTCCTCCAGTGCGTCTTACCGCACCTTCAACCTGCTCATGGGTAGGTCACTTGGTTTCGGGTCGACGTCATCGTACTTTCGCCCTATTAAGACTCGCTTTCGCTTCGGCTCCGCTTCTTCAGCTTAACCTCGCACGGTAACGTCACTCGCCGGTCCATTCTACAAAAGGTACGCCATCACCCCTTAACGGGCTCTGACTACTTGTAAGCACACGGTTTCAGGTACTCTTTCACTCCCCTCCCGGGGTCCTTTTCACCTTTCCCTCACGGTACTGGTTCACTATCGGTCACTAGGTAGTATTTAGCCTTGCCAGATGGTCCTGGCGGATTCCGACGGGATTCCTCGTGTCCCGCCGTACTCAGGATTCTGCTAGAGGTTCAATCAATTTCGAATACGAGGCTCTCACTCTCTTTGGCTGACCTTCCCATGTCATTCTTCTATCAATCTCACTCCCACGTTGCAGTCCTACAACCCCAATGTGCATGCACATTGGTTTGGGCTCTTCCCATTTCGCTCGCCGCTACTCCGGGAATCGATTTTTCTTTCTCTTCCTGCAGGTACTTAGATGTTTCAGTTCTCTGCGTCTACCTCGCTTTCGCGTACTACGTTTCTACTCGTAGTGGGTTCCCCCATTCGGACATCGCTGGATCATAGCTTACTTACAACTCCCCAACGCATTTCGTCGTTCGTCACGTCCTTCTTCGGCTCCTAGTGCCAAGGCATCCACCGTGCGCCCTTTGTTACTTAACCACTTATTTTTGCGCTCGTTATCCTCTCAGATAACTTTCTTGTTAACTCTTTGTTAACTCGGTTTGATTTCTCGGTTTAATTTATATGCTTTGTATAAATTTGTTTGTTTTCGGTTATTCAGTTTTCAATGGGCTTGTTTGCTAGTCATTACTAGCAATGGAGAATAGCGGGATCGAACCGCTGACCTCCTGCGTGCAAAGCAGGCGCTCTCCCAGCTGAGCTAATCCCCCATGTTGCTGGTGCTTTTATTCACTTTTTAAAAGCATGGGCCTAAATGGACTCGAACCATCGACCTCACCCTTATCAGGGGTGCGCTCTAACCAACTGAGCTATAGGCCCGCATTTATAACCCTTGAGTGAATGCTCACTCAAAACTAAACAAAGTCTCAAGAATGGTAGTTCCATTACTCCTTAGAAAGGAGGTGATCCAGCCGCACCTTCCGATACGGCTACCTTGTTACGACTTCACCCCAATCATCTATCCCACCTTCGACGGCTCCCTCCTTACGGTTAGGCCACCGGCTTCGGGTGTTACAAACTCTCGTGGTGTGACGGGCGGTGTGTACAAGACCCGGGAACGTATTCACCGCGGCGTGCTGATCCGCGATTACTAGCGATTCCGGCTTCATGTAGTCGAGTTGCAGACTACAATCCGAACTGAGAATGGCTTTTAGAGATTCGCTTACCCTCGCGAGTTCGCTGCTCGTTGTACCATCCATTGTAGCACGTGTGTAGCCCAGGTCATAAGGGGCATGATGATTTGACGTCATCCCCACCTTCCTCCGGTTTGTCACCGGCAGTCTCACTAGAGTCCCCATCTTATTGCTGGCAACTAGTGATAAGGGTTGCGCTCGTTGCGGGACTTAACCCAACATCTCACGACACGAGCTGACGACAACCATGCACCACCTGTATGGATGTCCCGAAAGACTTCACCTATCTCTAGGTTATGCATCCTATGTCAAGACCTGGTAAGGTTCTTCGCGTTGCTTCGAATTAAACCACATGCTCCACCGCTTGTGCGGGTCCCCGTCAATTCCTTTGAGTTTCAGCCTTGCGGCCGTACTCCCCAGGCGGAGTGCTTATTGCGTTAACTCCAGCACTGAAGGGTGGAAACCCTCCAACACTTAGCACTCATCGTTTACGGCGTGGACTACCAGGGTATCTAATCCTGTTTGCTCCCCACGCTTTCGAGCCTCAGCGTCAGTTACAGACCAGCAAGTCGCCTTCGCCACTGGTGTTCCTCCATATATCTACGCATTTCACCGCTACACATGGAATTCCACTTGCCTCTTCTGCACTCAAGTTAACCAGTTTCCAATGACCCTCCACGGTTGAGCCGTGGGCTTTCACATCAGACTTAATTAACCGCCTGCACTCCCTTTACGCCCAATAAATCCGGACAACGCTTGCCACCTACGTATTACCGCGGCCTGCTGGCACGTAGTTAGCCGTGGCTTTCTGGTTAGATACCGTCACTTTGTAAGCATTCCCTCTTACAACCGTTCTTCTCTAACAACAGTGCTTTACGATCCGAAAACCTTCTTCACACACGCGGCGTTGCTCCGTCAGACTTGCGTCCATTGCGGAAGATTCCCTACTGCTGCCTCCCGTAGGAGTTTGGGCCGTGTCTCAGTCCCAATGTGGCCGATCACCCTCTCAGGTCGGCTATGCATCATCGCCTTGGTAAGCCGCTACCTTACCAACTAGCTAATGCACCGCGGGACCATCCTTCAGTGACGCCGTAGCGCCTTTCCTCTCCCCACCATGCGGCAGAAAGTTCTATGCGGTATTAGCAGTCGTTTCCGACTGTTATCCCCCGCTGAAGGGTAGGTTTCCCACGTGTTACTCACCCGTGCGCCACTCACTTCGACGAAAGCAAGCTTTCGTCTCCGTTCGTTCGACTTGCATGTATTAGGCACGCCGCCAGCGTTCGTCCTGAGCCAGGATCAAACTCTCATGAAAGTTTCATGAGTCTTCTTTGACTCTTACTATTTACTAGCTTACATTTTTTAAGAGGTGTCCCTCTGTCTCGAATTTATTATTCGGGTTGTGATAGCTATTGCTATCCCCTACACATTCTTGGTTTGTTCTTTGTTTAGTTTTCAATGAGCTTTCGTTGCCGCTTGTGACAACTCCTATATATTACTCCAAGCTTTTAAGTTTGTCAACATCTTTTTTTAGATTTTTTAAAACTTTTTTCGCTCGTTCGTGTTCTCTCCTGAGAACTCCCTTATACTATCATCCTTTATGTTGTCAGTCAATACTTTTTCGAATTTTTTTTGAAATTTCGAAAAAATATTTTCGTCGAGAATTTTTATGAGCGCTATCGCTCCTATTAAGCTTTTAATTTATAACGTTATTGCTATTGAATAACTCTAAATAAAACTTTTCCCCATTTTCGATTTCCTAATTAATTATACACAAGACATATCTCACCCTAGATATACACTGATATAAATATTCAACTATTTCTAGCCAAATGTACCAAATTGAAATTTGCATCGTCTTAACTAATTTCAATCTGGAACGTTCAGCTTTTATATTTTAGGAAGTTTTTATGAACAATTATCAGGAACTCATTACTCGATTTTTTAATTTACCCGTTTATCGTATTCAGTCAATTGATTCTAGCCCTCATGATGTAATTCGGTGTTTCCTTTTGGATAGTATTCATCATTGTCCATTTTGCTTTAACTCTGACTTTCATAGTAAAGGCTATTACTCTATATTATAAAGGAATATCAACAATCGAATGTTTTATGTTCTTAAATAAGGAGTTAAGAGAATCTTAATTAACAATCATCTATTCATTATCACGAACGTTCTATAAGAAATGCAGAAAACCATCGTAAAATTTCACGATGGTTTTTCTGCTTTATTCCCCAATTGTTGTCGGGGGACTCCCCATTCTCTGTTGCCAACATCTTGCGGGACCCCACAAGATGTCGGAGAATCCTTTAATTCAATCAAAAATTTAACGTAAATATTTTATTATTGGTCTTATCATCTCAAAAATCCTCAACGTCTTACTTGTTCTGGATAATCATTTCAAATGAATTGATAACAATTCGTGTTTCTACTCCCTATCTCCTAAGGTAAAAACAATTTACTAGGATACGTTCCAAATATTTTGTTATATTGGACTTGCATATATTCTTGATATAATTTTGTATCAATCGTTTCAGAATACTTATCAATTTTCTCTTTAAAGCCCCATGTCGTATAAACAGGATATTCTTCCATTACATCTATTAAAAACTGATAATACGAATTAATCGGTAAAGGATTATCGCTATTTTTCAATTTAGAAAGTAAGGTTGGAATAATAAAATTAGGACTGAGAATGGTATTTTGCTCTTCTGAAATATCGAAGTTTGCCCATAGAACAAATGGGGTACGATAACGATCTGAATACGGTAAATTCTCCATAAATTTTGAATAAAACCCTTGTGATAGCGTTGGTTGATGATCTCCATACATGATAACGATTGTAGGTTCATCTATCTTTTGAAAATAATTAATCAATTCTTCAAATGCATTATCAGTCTTTTTCATTAGAGTAAAATATACTTCTTCTTCCAATGCATTTTCCATATTGATTCCTACTTCGGTTTGATAGTCTTGCGTTTGATAGCCGCCATGCCCCTGCATTGTAACAGCAAATGCGAAAAGTGGTTGATCATCTTTTTGCTTATGCAGTTCCATTATTCCTTTGAATAGCGACTCATCTGAAACAAATGAACGCTCAAAGTTCACATCTGCAATATCATCAATTGGAGTATCATTATCTAAAAAATACACCTTGTCAAAACCTAAATAATGATACACATCGAATCGATTATAATTATCTTTTGAAAAAGGGTGCATACCTACAGTTAAATAACCTAAACTGTTTAAATAATCAACAATGCTATGACTGTCATTTTTTATTATTGTCTGAAATGGAAAAACATTTCTGATTCCAGATGCAAGTGTATTACTTGTCAAAACTTCATACTCCGTATTAGCAGTTCCGCCACCTTGTACAGAAACATACAAAGAACCTTTCACCGTATTGTCTACTAATGAATTTTCGAAACGAAAAGGATCTTCAGAAAATTTTAAATCTTTGACAGGTGAATAGTCTGCCTGAGATTCATTTTGAATAATAATAATATTTGGCCACTTTTTATTATGTGGTTCAAAATTCTTATATTGCGAAAGTATATTGGATACATTCTCCTCTGAATACCCCTTTGGTTTTTCTATTTTTTCATTTTCTCTATATTTCAAATGAGATAATAGAAACCCATTTGAACGATAAACATCTTGCATTCTCCAATAACTAAGATGAATATCATTTTTAGATACTATCGTTGTAATAGAAAAGTAACTAAAGAACGAGATTATCACAAAACATAATATAGTCTTTAGCTTAAATTTATTCTGTCTCACTTCCAACTTATATCTAGTGGTAATGAGCATTAACATCATAATTAAAAACAAAGCATAAGTTATGACCATAATATGTTGCTCTTCAAGAGTTATATGATAATTATTCGCAATTGTTCCAAACATTTTCAATTGTTTTAGGAATTGCATCGAAATAACTTGTCCACGATAAAAAATCATTCTATCATTTATAATACCCAACATTGCAGATAACATGAAAGTCATAATCGAAAATAACTTAAATAATCTTGAACTCACTACAGTAGGCAGTAATATTAAAAATAATATACAGACATTGATACTTAGTTTACCTGGAAACATATAATTAACATTAGAATATCCAGATTCAATTAGACGTGTCGAACAGATTGCTACCAACGCCATCAACATTAAGTGATACCCTATTTTTACATATGTTCTATTATTCAGAATACCGACTGTAGCCAATACTTTATTCATAATATATAAAGCAAACTCCAAAAATAGCATTAAACAAATGATGCTTTTCTTAGAAAGGTATTCACCACCTAAAAATTTAACAGATTGAACATCGCCCAATAAATAAGTTGAAATCAAAATGCTCAAAATTAACAGCGATAAAATACTTAACGAAAATAATTCTTTCACCCTTATGTTTTCATATACTTTCTTTGTAAAGAAAAGATAGGTCATGATACCCGCAATGAGATATATCAAATAAAACAGATAGTTTTTTTTCGTAATAGCCAAGCTTTTTGGTAAATCTATTTGGAAACTTTCCCAGCCCCAATCCTCACTAAACGAGTCAATTCGCTGGTATTCCTTTCCATCGACTAGAATTACTATTTCTCCCATAAATATATCTTTAAAATACTCAAAAGAAATTTTTTCTATTGTAGAAACTTTAATACTTATGCTCGAATCTGTTTCATCTGCTTTCCAAATTACCCCTAATTTATTCTCATTCATTTCGCTTGAAAAATTTTCTTGCGTAGAATTAAACTGGGTTATTTCACGATTATTAATATAAATGTCTTTCAGCCATTGTCGAGAGCGATGTTCTTTTTCTTTTGAAACAATTGTCACTTCATTGGCAGATAGACCGCTATGAAAATAGGGTCGCAAAACATAAAGAGATGCCCCAAACAAAATAAAAATATTTATCATTATTGTTACGCGCAATAGTGAATAAAATAATTGATTTTTATTTTGAATCTTCTTAAGTAGAGAAAGCAAATTCATGTTAAGTATTTTGCGAACATTTCCTAGCACATTAGTTCAGCTCCTTATGAACCATATTCAACGCCACACCAATCACTTGGTGCATATCATAATAACGGTATTGTCCTAATCGTCCACCGAATATCACTTGTTCTTGTGACTTCGCTAAAGCATCGTATTTTGCATACAACGCATTGTTCTGCTCATTATTAATTGGATAATAAGCATCTTCTTCTGTCGTCCAGTGATGCGGATATTCTCGAGTAATCACCGTTTTCGGTTGTGTACCAAACTCGAAATGCTTATGCTCAATAATTCGTGTATATGGTGTTTCAGCATCTGTATAATTGACAACGGCATTCCCTTGATAATTTTCCATATCCAACACCTCTGTTTCAAAGCGTAAACTACGATACTCCAATACGCCAAACTGGTAATCAAAGTATTCGTCAATCATTCCAGTGTAAACAATGCGTAGATACTCCGCTAAATAGTGAGCTTTATTAGCAAAAAAGTCTGTATTCAATTCCACTGTAATATTCTCATGTGCTAACATCTTCTCAATTATCGCTGTATAGCCACCGACTGGAATTCCTTGATAACGATCATTAAAATAGTTATTATCATAAGTAAATCGTACCGGCAAACGACGAATAATAAATGCCGGTAACTCCGTAGCTTTTTTACCCCATTGTTTTTCCGTATAGCCCTTGATTAACTTTTCATAAATATCCGGCCCTACTAATGAAATAGCTTGCTCTTCTAAGTTTGCTGGTCGTTTTATCGCATAATTAGCTTTCTGTTCTTCAATCTTCTCTTTTGCCTCTTGTGGTGTTTTAACTCCCCACAATTTTGAAAAAGTATTCATGTTAAATGGTAAATTATAGATTTCACCATTATAATTCGCAATCGGTGCATTGATATAGTGATTAAATTCAGCAAATTGATTGATGTAATCCCAAATCTCTTTATCGCTCGTATGAAAAATATGTGCCCCATACTGATGAACTTGAATCCCCTCAACTTCTTTAGTGTAAATGTTCCCAGCTATATGGTCACGTTTTTCAATCACTTTAACAGTTTTACCAGCCTTTGCCATTTCATGGGCAAAGACAGCTCCGAATAAACCTGCACCTACTACTAAATAATCTGCTTTCATTCTATACTCCTCTATCTTTTTTAACTAACTTAGTAAATATTTTCAACAAAATATTCATCGTCATATTTTCTTTCATTATTAACAATATTACTCCATAGACTCCAAAAAATACCATAGCATTCATTATCATTTTAACAATCAACAATTTGGGCATTATAAAATAATTCATGAATATCTCAGCTAAAAATGCACCAATATTTGCTAAGAGTAAGGCATTCCATTTTTGATGAATCATCAATAGTGAAAAAGTATCTGATAACACATAAATTTGATAAATCACCACAATTAACTCGGCTATCAAAGTTCCTATTGCAGCACCAGTCGCACCTAACATCGGAATAAAAATAGCATTAAAAATCAAGTTCACTACCGCTCCTAACGCAACAGAACGTAAAACTTCATTTTCTCGTTGTAATGGCACTAAAATTTGAATTCCCAATAAATTTGAAATACCAATCAATAACACCGTAGGCATTATCACTTGCATCGGAATCACAGCATCTATAAAAGTTTCTCCCGATAAAATCAATATCGTTTCTTTGGCATTTAATATAAAGAATACCGTAATAGGAATCGCTAACCATATAATAAAATTAAAGGATTTAATTGCTAAATCATTAAATTTATTTCGTTCATTTTTTTCAATATAGTAAGAAAGACGTGGCAATAACACTGCACCTAACGATGTCACTAAACTCGTTAAAATAGTCTTACTTTTTACAGCAGCAGTATAATATCCTACATCATAATCGCCTTTCATAAAGCCAATCATCACCGTATCTAAGTGAGTATAGATAGTAGCTGCTATTGACATCATAAAAAAGCGAAAAATAGAGGGAAGATGCTGCTTAAAATCATATTTCCCTCTATATCTAAGCGTCGTATATTTTCTAATGTTAATAAAATTATAGACATTAGAACCTGCTGTTGCAAAAATATTAATAATGCCATACTTTATATAATCTTCTTTACTTCGAACATATATAAACATTAGTATAACTGAAATCAGTTTAAAAAAGATTGAACGGATAGTTATGTATCGATATTCTTCTAACCCTTTATATAGCCATTCAATACCAATAACATTTAAAAACAATAACGTCCCATTTATCACAAAAAGCGTAAAGTCTTGATTAAATTTTGGAACAGTAAAAATAGCAATCACATAGATAATACTTACAAATAACATTGCGATACTATTGATGATTAATATTTCTTGAACTGTTTTCGCTAATAATTTTTGGTCATCACGAACTTTTGCGACAGCTCTGATTCCATACGTTGGTATTCCTAGCATTCCAAACATCATAAAATAGGTAACCACAGCCGTCACAAAATTAATTCTTCCAATCCCTACCGGTGAAAGTACACGAGAAACATAAGGAAATGTTATTAATGGAAAGATAAATGTTGAAATCGTTAAGATAAAATTCATCACAAAATTAATCGTAATGGATTTATTTTTTTGCACCATTATTTTGCACCTCTACCAGCTAAAACTACCTTAATTGTTAAAAATAAAATTTTTATATCTCTCCAAATCGTCCAATTCGTAATGTACTCAACATCTAGTTTGACTACCTTATCAAAATCAGTAATCTCACTGCGACCACTAACTTGCCATAATCCAGTAATGCCTGGTTTAAAGCTTAATCTTCTTTTTTGTTGTGGAGTATACTGTTCATATTCTTCAACAGTAGGCGGTCTTGTCCCTACCAAGCTCATGTCTCCTTTTAATACATTATAAAACTGGGGTAGTTCATCTAAACTAGTCTTACGCAAAAAACTTCCCACTCTCGTTACTCGAGGGTCATTATCCATTTTAAACATTAGACCTTTCATCTGATTACTACTTTGTAGCTTATTCTTCACTTCATCTGCATCAAGATACATCGAGCGAAATTTATAAAAATTAAAACGTCTTCCATTTTTCCCTACTCTTTCTTGAACGAAAAATGGTGAACCTGGACTATCAAACATAATCAACGGAATAATAATCATACTTACACACATAGTAATCAACAAACCAACTAAAGCCCCTACACAATCCATCATTCTCTTAGCAAAAACGTGCAAAGGTTTATAGAAAGTATGGGATAACGTCAACACATTGAATTTTGACAATTTAGTAATTTTCTTATCCGCATCTGACTCAAAATCAAAATAAGGTATATTTAAACTAATGTCTATACCTAAAAGTTCCAAATCTCTTACATATTTTTCGATTGCACTATTTGATGTTGATTTTAAATTAATGAGAACTTCATCGACTACATTTTTTGTCACATACTCCATCATATTATGGACTCTTACATAATTTGCGTTAGGAAACTTTGCTCGAATTTTTTTGACTGTATCCGCATCTTCATCAAACAATGTAAATCCTTTTAGTTCTCCATCTAATGTATTACTAAAATCTAATCGCTCAATAATTTCATCTGCTTTGTCAGATTCTAAAATGACAAATACTTTCTTTGAATTAAGTGAAAATATTTTTTGTTTCATATAATACCTAACGAACAAATGAATTAGAAAAATAAAGATACCATTCAATATACTGATTAGTAGCATTCCCCGTCTAGAAATATGTATAAAACTTTTTGAAAAGAATATTACAATCGACAACACTAAAGAAAAAATTAGAGAATATCCCATTACGGTCTTTACTTCCTGAGTTATTTTTCTCCTACGAAAATGCTTATATGTATTACCTACATAGAAAGCCACGAAATGAATTAAATACACAATGATAATATCATTGAATTCAAATTCTGCATTCGTAAATAACGAAGTGATATATCCAGCAATGGTGACTGCAATTAAATCCATAGCGGATACAATAAACCGTTCAATTTCACGAGTTTTTGTGTACAATAAACTCCCTCCTAATTTTCGCTTACTCTATTTCGAGGTTCTCTCTTAGTTGATTTTTTACTGATAATAACGAATCTTCATTTATTTGCTCATAGTAAATATCATTCAACATTAATGGAGCACCTTTTAATTGTAAGATATTCAAATTTTTTAAAATAGCAGGAACATCACCTAGCATTGACTGAACATCACCTAGCTTGACATTAGTTCCTACATATTTTTCAACTACTGACATATATGAACCTAAATTAGCGATAGCATTAACATTGACTACTTTCTCTGCAATCGCACCTAATACTTGTCTTGCACGTTCTTGACGCCCATAATCTCCCTTTTCAGTATAACGATTTCGAATATATTGGAGTGCAGTAGACCCGTCCATATCCTGTGATTCGCCTTCAACAAAGAAATAACCCTCTTGTTCGAACGTTTCTAGTGGCGTAAGCGTAATTCCTCCAATAAGATTGATGATTTCTGTAAAACCACCCATATCTACTGTTACATAGTAATCTATCGGAATATCCAACAATTTCTGTACACTATTAATCATCATCGAAATACCGCCATAGGCATATGCATGATTAATTTTATCTTTCTCTCCACGTCCTACTAGTTCCGTATAAGTATCACGTGGGATACTTGTCATAATCCCTTTTTTCGTCTTTGGATTTAAAGTTAGAACTAGCACAATATCGGGTCTTCCATTATCTGTCCGCTCAAATTCACCCGTATCAAGCCCTAACATCAAAATACTTATTGAATCATGCCCCACTTTCACATCTTCTTTACGAACATCAACAACTTCTTTTAATTCTACTTCGGATTTAGATTGTAATGCATTAAAGGTTTTAGAAACATGATAGTACGAGTATAATAATACTCCTCCTGAAATTAAAAAAAGTGTCAAGAAAATTGAAAAAATTATTTTGATTACTCTGCTTTTTTTGCGTTTTTTTCGTTTTGATTGCACAGCAAAATATTCTTTTCGACTAATATGAGCCATAATATCCTCCCTCTAAAAACTTTCTGTATATTTTTTCTTCATGAGCTTTGCCAATAAAAATCTATATATTTTATATACCCAATTAATTTTCCCTTCATATTTGTAAGGTGCTTCGATGATAGAATAACCTGTTTTCTTTAACCAAACATTAAAGAGTAACTCACTAAGTCTGCCTACATATCGTTTTTCAAATTCAGTCATTCCCTTATTCCCTATAATCTTATAGGCATCATCTAAAATTGGAAATAACCATTCACAATATTCATCGCTAATCTTTTTATTCGCAATAAACATATTATACATATACCCACCAGTTTGTTGCATTACCTCATTGAATACATGGATATCTGACGGATAATTCGTCATAATAATATTCCTCAGCACATCAATATGCGAATCATTCAAGGTATTGGAATAATGACTTTCGAGTGTTTCAATATAGTAATTTGTTTTTTTAGGGACGACGATGTCTTTACTTTCTAATAATTTCACGATTGAATCTGCGTCTAAAACTCTATCTAACAATTCTTTCGCAGACTTATTTTTCACAAAAAATCTCCGATAATGTACTAAACCTAATATATCTGTCTCTAAATTTTTCCACGCCCAATAAAGACCTGTTAATTCGCTATAATATGGATTCAATTCTGATATATTCTCTCCATCATCATCTCTTTGATATTCTGTTTTAATTTTATCATTAATTTTACTACCACATTGAACAAGTAAATAACCTTGTAATTTTGGCAAATTCACTTGCCTATGTGTTGCAATTAGTATGTTAATTTTCAACTTTCATACTCCAATTCTTTATCGTAATCTTCTTCTTCAAAAACACCAGCATCAACCAGATAATGATAGATAACATCGTCCAGATACGAGTGAAAAAAGGCACTATCAGCTAAATGTGGAGTGTTTTTCCACTCCACTATTGTCAAATACGGATACTTTGTTACAACACCTTCCTCATTCTCGACCGAAATAATCTTGTTCATAATATCTACTTTAATTTTATATGTTACTGAATAATCTTTATTTAATTCATAGCTTAAAATTCGAAGTTTTATTTCCCAATTATCATTTTGCTGTTTACTCCATATGATTTCCCCATCAGACATTGTGGCAATCATCGTACTACTCATCCTTATCATCTTAGGTGTAACAACAAAGAATAATAATTGTAAAGGAAAATTGGTTTTTGTCGGATACCACAAGAGTCCCATTCGAATATCTTCAACACGATTAAATTTTTCACCAATAGCATTCACTATTGGATTGATTTTTGGATATAGTCCCTTTTTAATTTTTTCAATAACTTTCATTTTTACCTCTTAATTAGATATTTTGTCAATTGTTTAAGTAGAAGACATACTGTTACGATAATCATACAATACCCTATAACCGCAAATGTAAACGTCCATTCTGAATGCGAAATGTTTTCAAAGAAAAAATGTTGATTCAGCAGAATATCCAATATGATAGAATGCAGCCAATAAATAAACACAGACCCTCTATCTAACAATACAATACCACGTTTCCTCATAGTTTGACCAGCTGTTTTGCGTTCGATTGTCGCTTCAATTATAATGAACATAGCAACTGAAGCGCTGCATAAAAGTGCACTATTATACCAAACTTTAAAAATATAATCAGTATTTAACGAATAATATTGCATCCATACTAATATTGTCAAAGTCATAGTAAATACTATACTCATATATACCTGCCTGCGCTTTGCCCCCTCTTTTAGTTTTTTTAGACACCCTCCTAATAATAAATAAAATAGATAGCTACCTACGCCATCAAATGTGATGGAGACTGTCAAGGGTTTCATTCCATTCATTAATAACATTTGATTCAAATCTGTGACAAGAAAACTATAGACAAATACTGGGGCTAGAATCATTCCCAATTCTCTCGAATTCAAGACCTGAAAGCCTTTCGCAATCAACGGAAGAATTAAATAAACACCAATAATTATTGGCATGTACCAAGTTTGTATTGCTGGTAATTTGGCCAAAAAGAAAAACATTTTTATAATATTCATCCAATCATAGGATACTCCTTTAAATATATCATAAAGCAACAATACAGAAATTCCCATCCATGTACTTATGATTAATGAAAAGACATATTTTTTAAAATATTTTTTTATATCATTGTAAATATCTGTTCTATCCAGCATTAAATAACCTGTTAACATCAAAAAAAGCGGCACACCTAATCTTCCTAATGTAAAAAACAGAACGGATAATAGATAGGTTTTACTCTCAGGATATATTATCATAATCCCTTCTGTTACATGGACTAGTACAACCATAATTATAGCTACTGCCCGAATACATTCCAGAGAATACTTTCTTCTCATTGTTTTTCTCCTATCAAATTAAAAATCTAAAAGAAAACCGGGTAAAACACATTATCAACAATACATCAAAACAAAAATACTTATATCATCGTACTCTATTATTTGTATTCAATGCTGAATGCTTTTACCCAGTTCAATTGATTAATTATGGTAATACATTTTCTTTTCTAAATGAGATAGCTTTTGAGCCATACGCCTCATACTGCCATTTTAATTTAGAATACGCAAAATGATTATTTCGAGTTCCACCATACCAATGTTCCTGATGGAAAAATCCAGTACTATTATACCCTGTGAGTAGTATCGAATGATAGTCCTTACTACCATAAAACGTACCACGTTCTCCGTTCAATCGGATATTTGGAGCTGCCCAAGCATAATAAATCTGCACAGTATTTCCACTAGCCAGTTCACGTTTAATATCCTCAAAACTAGCACCCGTCAAATCGACCGCATTAGGAACAAATTTCTTCACTACTGGAACTAATGCTTCTGGCCACATCGCTGAATAAACACCGCCTAAATTCCAATTATTAGTAATCGACGGATGACTTAGCATTCCTGTTCTAGGATCATCTGTACGTTTAATATGTTCAATCAAACTAAACGGTGTGACATTGCCTCCTGCTGAGTTAATACCACTCGCAGCACTTCTTAACCAGCATCCTGAATGCCAACTATCCTGCGCCAGACTGAACATCTTCCATTGCCCCTTGTCTAATTCAACATACGCCGGCAAGATTGGTCCAGTCTTATCTTTACGTACTAAATTACCTGTCGAATTAGATTGATACCAAACTCCTGCCTTTTCACTCTTAGACCACTTATTCACTGACATTTTACCACCGGCATTTTGTGGTTCAAAGAAGTACACTTTGTTTTGGTGGCGTAATAACACATCGAATTGTTGCACACCATTAATCCAATACCCATTCTTACCGAATGATTCTTCAATTAAACCATCAACGCCTACCTTATGCCAACGACCATCTCTATCACTTTGTACCCATTTGTTTTTAGCTATAATTCCTTTATTCGCTATCCCTTCGACATAAAATGAACCTTTCCCTGGAATTTCAACCACTTGATCAAATATTTGCTTTCCATCAACCCAGTAGCTATTTTCTGTTAAAGTGGATGAAATTCGTCCATTAGCACTTCCATAATGCCATTTTTTATCTTTAGAACTGTACACCCATTCATTAACAGCTAATTTACCTTTTGAATTCTTATCCTTAACATAGAAAAATCCAACTTTTGGAATTTCAATAATTTGATCGTAATATTGATTTTCATTTATAAAATAGCCATTTTCTCCTAATGTTGAAACTACCTTGCCATCATATGTTCCATAATACCATGTCTTTGTTTTTGAACTATACGCCCATTTATTAAGTGCCAACGCTCCATTGTCACTATATCCGCCAATAAAAAGCATTCCATGGTTCGGTATTTCGACCAATTCATCATACTGCTTTCTTCCTTTGACCCAGTACCCCTCTTTACCGATTGTCGCTGTTATCACACCATTTGCACCAGTTTGATGCCATTTTTGCTCTTTAGGACTATACACCCATTTATTCAATGATAAGCGTCCAGATTGATTATATCCCTCAACATAAAAGTATCCTATCTTTGGAACTTCAATAACTTGGTCAAATAATTGCTTTCCTTCGATCCAATATCCTGAATTACTTAATGTAGATGAAATACGACCATTGTAACTTCCATAATGCCATTTCTTTTCTTTGACACTATACGCCCACTCATTAATGGCCATTTTTCCCTTTTGACCTGCATCTTTAACATATAAAAAACCAAATTTTGGCACTTCAATAACTTGATCGAATTGTTGTTTACCATTAATAAAATAACCATCTTTATCTAATGTAGAAACTACCTTACCGTTCTCATTCCCGTAGTACCATCTATTATTTTTATTACTATACGACCATTCGTTAACAGCTAATTTCCCATTAGCAGCATATCCACCAACATAATATTCAGTTTTATCAGGCATTGTTATCACTTCATCGAATTTTTTTCGCCCATTTACCCAATATCCATTTTTTCCAAATGTCGCTGTTATCATGCCACTAGCATTAGATTGATGCCATTTTTGCTCTCTAGAACTGTATGCCCATTGATTAACAGACAGTTTACCACCCTTATCCCAATTTTGAACATAGTAGTAGCCTTTATCTTTAATCTCTACAACTACATCGGCATACTGAACACCAAATTTCCAATAACCATCTTTACTCAAGGTCGAAACTACAGTTCCATCATTCTGCCCATAATGCCATTTTTGTTCTTTTGTGCTATATGCCCAATTATTTCGAATTAATTGACCATTTAAACTTTTATCTCCAAAATAATAATACTTATCATCAGATACTTTTAGCACTGTATCAAACTTTTTCTCTCCATTTACCCAGTAGCCGTCATTGTTCATATGTGCTAAAACATTACCTTGTGCATCACGATATTCCCATTGCTGTTTTGCTGAATTTTCAATCCATTTATTTTGCTCAACAATACTTTCTTCAAATGAATCTGTTTCTTCATCTACATCTGATGCTGAACGAAATCCCGCTGAATAACGTACAGCATCTGTATTTTCAACCATTTCTGTATCATCATTTGATACACTTTCAGCGTCCACGGCAGCAGTTTCTACCGGTTCAATGGCTTCTATCTCTTCAGTACTATTTGTAAAATCATATCCTAAATCATTATCTTTTATTTCTTCAGCAGATACTTGATGAACAAACGACAGTGCATAAGCACAAGTTGTCAAAACGACTGCATTTCTTAATTGTAATTTTTTCATAAGGCTCTCCCCTAAAACATTTATCAATTATATATTTTATCAAATATTTACCTATTTGACTACTTTTTTATAAAATATTCGCTCAGGACAAAAAGTAAGAAATTCTAACAAGTCGCCGAACAAAAACGTTGCTAAATCAACATTTACAATTCAATTAGATAAAATGTATAAACTCTCTGTCTAACATCTTTTAATCATGTTGAAGAGTCTTTGCATTAAATAAAAATCATACTGTCATCTATACCTAAAATTAACCAAACAAACTCAGAAAATATACTTTTATATTTCAAACAAACTCTATCCAATTGCGAAAAGCAGCGCTGTAATATCTATATCTCAATTCATTAAAATGTTTTCAATTTCTCTTACCATATGCGTCACATCCAACTTATTTATTAAGTTGACATCAAGTGGTTTTCGTTGCATTAATAAAACATTATTCATCCATATATCGCTATCATCCAACGACACAGCAGCTGCATTATCCGATAAAAATGCTTTCTTATCAATATTATTAGATGCAACAACAGGCAAACCATTCAATTGAGCTTCCAACATCGCTAAAGGAATCCCTTCATACAAGGACGGAAAAACAAAAACGTCCATCGCATGATAGTAATCCTGTGGATTCGGCACCGAACCAACTAATATTACAGCTTGCTCTAAATGATACTGTTTAATTAAATTTTCTAACTTAAGACGTTCATCACCTTCACCAATCAACATTAACTTTATATTGCTATCTTTATTCATGCGATTCATTAATTCTAATAAAAACACTTGATTTTTTTCCCTAGATAAACGCCCCACATGTCCTAACAATAGGTCGTCTTCCTGAATACCTAGTTCTTTTCTTAAAGACGCTCGTTTCAAAGGTGAAAATTCATACTCATTGACAGCAATACCATTTTCAATAATTTTATAATCGGTTAAATATAAGGATTGTCCAGCTTTTTCGCCCACAGCAATTCTATCGGTCGAAAATATTGCAATCAAAACTTTCATAAAAGCCTTATATAATTTTTGTTTCAATGAATCTTGAGAGCTTTCGCTTGAAGTATGACTATACACAACAATTTTCTTTACTCTGGCAATTCTACTCACAAACGATAAAAATCCCGCACTAGTATAAGTATGGATAATAACTGCATCATACTTTCCTTTTTTTAATAGCTGAAAAAATTTAATTAGAAACGACATAATGCTTGCTTTAGGGGGAGACATCATAATAACTTCTGCTCCTAAAGCAATTAGTTCTTCTTCATAGCCTCTCACTGTTTCTTCATAGATTAAAAAATCCATTTGTTTATATATTTTTCCATATCTCATTATATTAGCGGCTACATTTTCTAGCCCACCAATATTAAGACTTCCGGTAACTTGTAAAATTTTCATTCTTGTCCCCATATTAATTCCAATATATTATTTTCAATCAATTGATGAATAGTATAAAAATCATGCGCTTTCTTCATTTTATCAATTTCAAAATCTCTATATTCATATTTACGATAATTTTCGATGATTAATTTTCTTATGTCAGAACTTGGTATATTATCAATAAAACGAGTTGTTTTATGATTAACATATTCTGAAATAACCCCTCTGTTATTAATTAAAATAAATGCTCCATTTGCCATAGCCTCTAACATACTAATAGGCAAGGTTTCGTCTTTATATTGGGTAGGTAATATAAAATAATCAACGGTTTTCAAAAAACGCATTTTTTCAGCATTATAGACACCACCAATATAATGAACATTTTTTAATTCTCTAATTTGTTGCATGAATTGCTGTTTTGCCTCATCATCATAAAACTTTCCACAAAAATAAAATGCAAATGGGTCATCTTTCATATATTTCGCTAAATCTAACACTTCTAAATACCCTTTATCCTTAATCATATTTGAAAAATAAACAACTTTATTGCCTTTTTTCAAATCAAACTCCTCTTCACTAATAAAAAGTTCATCATTTATTGGATTCGGTATGTTATTAAATTTATTATCATCAATATACAACAACTCAAACATTTCTTTTTGCTTTTCGCCTAGTAATATGATTCGTGAAACTCGCTGATAAATAAAGCGATTAAGCCATAATAGCCACCGTTTCGACACAACAACATTACCAAAGTTACTATTATGAAAATGAGTAACGATTTTTTTACCCGAAATTAGTGCTATAAACAAATAGCCACTATCACGAACATTGCCCCACAAAGACCCAGCAGGTGTAAAATATATCACACTGGCATTAGAAAAGAATACTCGTATCAAATTAAGCAAATAATATTTATTATCCGTAATATCTAAGACCGAAACTTCCACATTCGCTTTTGCTCTCAAGAAAGAAATCACATCGTTAACGGCTTTACCTAATCCATTCCCTTTATCTTTAACTTGACTGACAATCATTATTTCGCTTAATTCTTGCTCTTGTCTTCTATCTTTGCATAGAACTCCTATCCAAAACGGATTATATATCGGATTGAAGAAATGATGTGCGACCATACCATGCAAACCAAAAATCAAAAGCAATAGTGCCAATTTAACATCTCGAGCAATTATTGCACGATAAATTAAGCTCCCTTGAAAAATAGCCATAGTAAGTGAATATACCCAACCAAATCGCAACACCATTTGAATATATGCATTATCAATGAAAGAATACGGAAGATTTGGACTAAAGTTCCCATACCCATTCATTTCAACAATTTGACCAAATGCCTTAATCGGATACGTCATCAAACTATTATGTCCTAATTGCAATCTGCCGGATAATACTTTATCTAATATTGCATAAAGCTGAATTTCAGAATTATAACAATATGCCATTAAAAGAGAAACAATCAAATATATCAGTGGCAAAAATGGAAGTAAATTAGCAATTTTTCCATTAAAATGTTTAGGCTTAACCACAACCATTGCACCTAGTAGCACTAAAATTAAGATAGTGTCTAATCTAGCGTCTACAAAAAAGAAAACTAAAGCTGCTAACGATACACCTAAAACGATTTTTTTCCATTGTTTTATCGGCAATAAATAACTAAATATGCCGTAAATATAGAATATTAAGCCCGAAAAATCAGTTGGATAGCCAATACCAAAAGCATAGCGAATTGTAATACCATTCTCACGATAATGTACTTCATTCTCAATTATGCCTAATAACGAAAACACGAAGATAATAAACACAATTGGTGCTAACTGATAAAACCAAACTTTTAAAATTTTTCGCAACTCAATTCCATGTGCTCCGATTGTTAGTAGCGAGTAATACAGTACAAATTTCTGTCCCCCAAGCAATACGACTAACATTGAAACAAGCAGTAAAAAAACACTGACTATTAACTTTGTTTTCGAAATATTTTTTACATATATATCCCAAACAATTTTAATCACCAATAATAGCATTGGAACTTTTGATAAAGGAGCTATCCAAGCTGGCAAGGACAAATTTGATATTAATAATAAATTGAGCGTTACAAATACAATAAAGGGTATGAAAAATAATCTTTCATACCATTGAGGTATTATATTGTTTATTCGATTAACAATACCCATTGACAACCCTCTATTTCTTTACTTTGACCTTATATCCATATGCTAATCCATGCCATAGCCACGAAAACTTAGATAGCAACTTATCTTTTTTACCAAACGGATTATTGTATGTGTATGCATGATGTTCTTTTAAATATTCTCTCAATAATTCGTATTTTTCCTTACCTTGCTTTGAATCTTCATTCAATAAGTAAATATTGGTTTGCGTTGCACATAAATCCGCAATTCTACGATTAACCATTTCTTCTTTTACCATACTCATTTCAGCATGATTAATGAACTCAACCAATGATTTTATCACTCGTTCATGCATTTTTTCGTTTTTAACATAACTTGCCATGCTCACACTTTGTCCTGCATTTCCCAAACGATACTGATATAATGGTGCATTCAAATAAGCAACTGTTTCAACATACTGTAATGGAAAAACGATATACTGCATATCGACATAGAAACAATGTTCGTACAGTTGAATCCCCTTATCTCTAAGCAATTCTGTTTTATAAACAATCGCATGCATAGCAGGAATCGCCCCAGTTTCTTTCAAAAACTCATCAATCGAAGTGATTTGTTTTTCTTTTACAGAAAGAACGCCGTCAACTTGACGCTGATTAGTTATTTCAAAGAAATTAACATATGGTGTCACTACTTGATCAACATCAATCTCTAATAAAAATCTGATTAGCTTTTCAAAATTGGGTGAATCAACGAAATCATCACCGTCTACAACTTTAAAATACTTTCCTTTTGCTACTTTAATCCCAGTATTAATCGTAGAACCATGTCCACCATTTTCTTTATTGATTAAGCGAACGACATTAGGATTAGTCTGTTCAAATTGTTCTCCAACCGTAGCCGTATAATCAGTTGAGCCGTCATTTACAATAATAATTTCAATGCATTCTTTTAATGAAGTATCAATATCTAGAAAGGTAGGAATTGTCTCCAATAAATACTCTGCACAATTGTAGCTTGGTATCACAACTGATAATATCTTGTTATTCAACGTTCTCACACTCATTTCTTACTGAATAATTTTTCTCAGCTCTGCTAATGAGTCTTCTCTAATAGCGTCAACATAGCCTAATCCGTCAGCAGTATAGCCGTCTCCAGCAAGTTGAAACTCAATTGGTGCGTACTCTGAATTAAAGTATTGTGCATATAAATCTTTAATTTGATCAAAATTCAAATCTGTATCAATAAATTTATAACGATTATTAAATAGTTCTTCATATTTACCAATGTTATTTTCAGAAATCAATTTTTCTCTTACTTTTATCAACATTTCACGCATTCTTGCTTGTCGAGCATAATCGCCACCTGAAGTAAAACGTTCACGCGCATACGCTAATGCATGCTCTCCGTCCAACTTTTGTTCAACATCTTTTTCAAAGAAAAATCTATTCCACCAGTTAAATGTCATCGGCGGTTTTACAGTTACCCCTCCAAGAGTATCAATGATATTAATAAAACCTGGCATATTTGCCACAACATAGTGGTCAAATTTCACATCTAACCACTCTTCAATTGTCTGTATCGTTAATTCTTTACCACCATAAGCAAAAGCGTGCGTTAATTTTTCTTCTCCTCTTCCAGGAATCGCAACTAAAGAATCTCTCGGAATAGAAGAAAATGTGATTGTTTTCGATTCTTCATCAATTGTCGCAATGACAATGGCATCAGACCGACTACCAACAAGTTCTTCTTTTCTATCACTTTCATACCCTGCATCAGACCCTAGTAATAATATATTTGTCTTTGCCTCAACTTTTCCTACAAAAAAACATAATGATAAGACTATCATCAAAATAACTCTCTTAAAATTCATCCTATATCTCCCTCTATCTCACTCATATGTACAAAACAGCTGTATATTTACAGTTTAATCAAAATCTTACTGAATATCAACGTAAATATTGTTTCATGATTCTATTTCATCATTCAATCCAACACCTAAAAAATATATTTATGCACTCTGCTATAAATAAAAATATAGTATTCTGAAAAAACTAAAAAAGCACTGACAGTTAAACCATCAGTACTTTAAAATTGGCTAATTTAGGTTAAATTAGTTCTCTTTTTTGAAGCGTGGAGCTACTAATACAGCACCAACAACTACAGACAATGTAGCTAATGCCAATGCACCTAATGTAGTAGTTTCACCAGTGTTTGGTAAAGCAGCTTTTTTAGATTCTTCTTTTTTAACTTCTACTTTTTTAGCTTCAGTTGTTGCTTTTTGAGCTGTTGTTGTTTCAGCTGGTTTAGCTTCATCTTTTTTAGCTTCAGTTGTTGTTTCTGCTTGAACAGTAGTTTCTGTCATTTCAGCTGTTGTTTCTGTCATTTCTGTCATTTCAACAGTTGTTTCTGTCATTTCTGTTTCAGTTGGAGCAACTTCTGGTGCCACTTCAGAACCTTCGATAAACGCAACTAATTTGTTTAATTTATCTTGATTAAGTAAGCTCTTATCAACTACAGAAGCATCTAAACTTTCAATGAAAGTTACAAGTGCATCTAATTTTTTCATATCTAATAAAGATTTGTTAATTGCTGAACTTTCACCATTTTCAAGAAAATCTACAAGTAGTGCTAATTTTCCTTTATTTAATAAAGCTTTATCAAGTCCTGAAACATCCCCATTTTCAAGGAATTGAACAAGTGCATCGATATCTTTTTGCGTAAATAATCCTTTGTTAATTGGGCTGTTACGATTAAGTAACCCTTTATTAATTGTGAATGGTGCTTCAGTTGTTGTCGTAGATGCTGGAGCTTCAGTTGTTTCACCTGAAATTGCTTTATTTAATTCATCTAATTTATTAAAAAACTGCTTGTTTTCACTTTCTGAAGTAGTTGCTTCAGTAGATGTTCCATCTAATTTTGGAAGCTCCTTATTTAACAAGCCTTTATTTATAATTGATCCTTCTTCAGCTGGTGTTTCAGTTGGTTTTGTATCTGGTGTTTCATCTGGTGTTTCATCTAAATTCAGCAAACCTCCACGTAATAACCCTGGATTTACAGCTGATTCTTCAGCACTTGCTTGAGTTGGATTAACGAAAGCTAAACCAGATAAAGCAATTGCACTAGCTAATAACATTTTCACTTTTTTTGATTGCATGTCTAATTCTCCTAACATTTTTATTTTTCGAGTCAATATTAAAGGCAAATTATCACCCACTAAGATAATTATCAGCCCCTATACTCAACATTATGATACTCCTCAAAGTATTCATTGTCAAGTAAATCGTTACCTTTTTCTTATCAATTTCTTTACCTTTTTTTAACATTTTTGATTACACTGTCACAAATCGATAAAATTCAAACCATTCTACCTATTTAATACCCCTCGCCATTGTTTTTACTACCATAATGTCTTTATTCCAGTTCCGAACTGGATTGTATCTACTTCTATCTCTCAGAGCTCTCTCACTCACACCCCATACCTAATCAATCGCACGTGACACATGACTTCTTTGCACTAACCAATAGCCCCCAATAACCACTACATAGAGTAGCGTATCCCATACAAATGCCGGTACACTTTTAATGAAGTTAATAACTTTCATCAACGCAATGACATTTTGTGATTCAAGCAAATTAACAACTACAGCACCTGCACCCGAAACTAATGGAATCCCTAAAAATACAGCCCCAATCACCACATAAATCCCTACATTTTTAGGTAATTTATTAAAAATAAGAGCCAGTAAACTCGCAAAAACACAAACTAACCAGTATGACCCCACTAATGACAACACTCTTAGCCAATCAGACCCATAGTTTTCAAACACTAATTTAAACGGCCCTACAATCATTTGCGTTACAAACTGACTGCTGATAACTGAAATCAACGCAAAAATCGCTGAACCAATAAGGCTAGATAATAAATATGCAATCGCATGTTGACGTCTTGTCATTCCTAATAAATTACTGAAACGGAAATACTTAACCGCCTCGGATATACCAAAACCAAATATTAAAAATACCCACCACGTTGAAATTTTCAATTCAATAATGCCATTATCTCCTCCCCCTAATAATCGTACAAATATAAACATTACAGCGAGAAATATTAATGTTGAGATGATACTAAGTTTAAATAATCGTTTTAATAAATAGTTAATTGATTGTAAAATCATATTGATTCCTCCTTATCGTACTCTGTTCAATTAGTTAGTTGTCGTATGGATAAAGTAGTCTTGCAATCCTAGTGGGTGCACTTCAACACCTACTGGCAATTCCGTTGGTAGCTCTCCTAGTACAGCAGCTGAAATCAATTGACCTAACTGGTCGATATTTACTACCGTTAAAGTTTTAAGCAATGGTTCAACTTGACTTGCTGTCCCAGTTAAGACATATCCTGCATTCAACACCTGTTCGATATTCGCTTGTTGCTTCACCATACCTCGGTCAATAATAATAATTTCTTCTAATAAATAAGCAATCTCTTCAATCATATGTGTTGAAATAACAAAAGTTCGTGGATTACGTTCATACGCCTCAATTAATTTCTTATTGAATAACATTCGGTGATGTGCATCAAGCCCTAACACAGGCTCATCTAAAAAGATATACTTCGACGGCATTGATAAAGCAATAATTAATTTAGCAATACTGCGATACCCTGTTGACAATGCCTTGAATCGTTTCTTAGGGTCTAATTCAAACTCTGCAAATAATGCTTGTGCAAATTCAACGTCAAAGTCTGGGTGAAATTTTTGAATAATCGACATCAATTGTGTAATACGCATACCGTTATCAAACCATGTTTCATCATTTGATAAATAGATTTCTTTACGAGCCTCTTCTGTTGAATAAATGGAATCGCCATTCAAGGTTACTTCTCCACTCGTCTTATTAATACGATGTGCAATAATATTCAACAATGTACTTTTTCCTGCTCCATTACGTCCAAGTAAACCATATATTTTTTCCGGTAAAAATTCGCAATCAACATCAATTAATGCAGCATGACGAAAATAATTTTTATTAATTTTTTCAATTTTTAAACTCATAGTTAATATCCTTTCTCGATTAATTCCACCAATGATTGGGCTGAAATCCCTAGTGTTTTTGCTTCTTTTATAAATGCAGGTAAATTCGAATCAATAAATTGTTGTTGCCGTTTTTTTCGCAACATCGCTTGTGCACCTTGCGTGACAAATGTTCCTAAGCCACGGCGTTTTTCTAATATGCCTTGGTCAACCAATAAATTCATTCCTTTCAGCACCGTAGCCGGATTAATTTGGTAGCTGATTGACACTTCCGTTGTTGAAGGAATTTGTTCCCCCTCTGGAAAACTACCACTTAAAATAGCTTGTTCAATCTGTTCAGCCACTTGTTGAAACAATGGTACATTTCCTTGAAAATCAAATTGCATCTTATCACCTCCATTTGTTGTGGTTACCCAACCTCACTGGTTAGTTACTTATGTAATTAACTATATAATTAATCAAGTGGTTTGTCAATGGATTTTTTATACTTTTAACAAAAAAGAAATTACTAGACTACATAGGTATTGACACCTTGAGCATACAATGAGATACTACACTTGTACTTCGCAATGAAAAACTTGCACTATATACATTCGCAGTGAAAAACCTGTATTTCGAGTGGTTATCTTTTTTGATAACTGCTCTTTTTTTGCAAAAAATAATATTGATGTTAATGGATTCACTAATAAAACATAAATAATTTTATTGCTATGCTAAACTCAATATATAATAGTGCTATCCAAATAGCTAATAACATTCATAAATCAACATTCTATTCTTTTTTCCTTTTATGTGTTCTTTATTTTAAATAACTCAAAAGTATTTATCGTCAATAACTTTTAGGTTATAATATTTTTTAGAAAGAGGTCTTAAATAATGAAAAATAGTGCAATTGGTAGTAGCTGGGAAAATGTGAGAGCAGAATTATTCAGCAAAGAAGAAATTTTAGAAAGTGATATGCGAGTGGCTATCATGAGTGAGCTAATTAAAACTAGAAATGAAAAGGGTATCAGTCAAAAGAAATTAGAGGAGCTTAGTGGTGTGAGCCAGCCCGTTATTGCTAGAATGGAAACAGGCAAGACAAGCCCACAACTTGATACAGTTCTAAAAATTTTGGCAAGTCTGGGTAAGACCTTAGCAGTTGTATCATTAGAGCATGAACAAGGATAAGAAAACAGCACTCGATAAAAAATAAACCAAAATTTATGGAGCTAGCAAAAAGTCAGAAATTCTAACAAATCAAAAGACAGAACTGTTGTTAAATCAACATCTTCAATTCCATTTGTTAAAATATTTGACCTTTTTGACTAGCTCCATATTTTTCTATGGTTTAATTAATCTAAAAATCTAGGTTTCATTCTCCAGTAGGCACTACTTAATTTTACCCTACCCAAGCCTTAAACTGTTCTTCATCAGCATAGACAAAGTGGCCTGGTGTTACTTCACGCTTGTCTACGACACCTGTCGGCTCTTGATGTTCATAAGGAATACGTTGACGAACACTTTCACTAATTGGGTCTGGTTGTGGTACAGCTGATAAAAGTGACTTCGTGTATGGGTGGATTGGATTACGATAGATTTCAGCTGCTGGCCCAATCTCTAATATTTTTCCAGCATACATTACTGCGATACGGTCACTAATATATTTCACCATTGATAAATCATGTGCAATAAATAGATACGTTAATTGACGCTCTTTTTGCAATTTCTTCAACAAGTTCACGACTTGTGCTTGAATGGATACATCTAATGCTGAAATTGGCTCATCAGCAATAATGAATTTCGGTTTGAGTGCTAAGGCACGAGCAATCCCAATCCGTTGACGTTGCCCACCTGAAAACTCATGTGCATAACGGTTCGCATGCTCTCTATTTAATCCTACCGCTTCCAATAAATCACCAATATGGTTACGACGTTCTACCTTATCCTTATATAAGCCATGAATGTCAAAACCCTCTTCAATAATTTCTCCAGCCGTCATACGTGGATTCAGTGATGCGTATGGGTCTTGAAAAATCATCTGCAAATGTGTCGCTAACTCTTTACGTTGTGCCGGTGTTTGATGACCACTAATCACTTGTCCGTCAAACACAATATCACCGTCTGTAATATCGTACAACCCAATAATCGAACGTCCAGTTGTTGATTTGCCACAACCGGATTCACCTACAAGCCCAAGCGTTTCGCCCTCATATACATCAAAAGTAATTCCGTCAACTGCTTTAATCGGGTGACTAGGCGAACCAAAGTATTGCTTAAAATTTTTGACTTCTAATAATTTTTTCTTAGTCATTGCCTGCCCCTCCTTGCTGTAAGTAACGATTGATACGATTTTGAATTACTTCTGGTACTGGAATTTGTGGTGCTCCTGGCGCCATTAACCATGATTTCACATAATGGTCATCATTCACCTTAAAGATTGGTGGCTCTTTTTCGTAATCAATCTTCATTGCATAACGATTGCGTGGTGCAAAAGCATCACCTACTGGTGGATTGATTAAATTCGGTGGTGCACCTGGGATTGTATACAACTCTTCCTCTTCATCATTTTCTAAGTCTGGCATAGACCCTAATAACCCCCAAGTATATGGGTGCTTTGGATTATAGAAAATTTCATTCACTGTTCCATATTCAACAATTTGTCCAGCATACATAACTGCCACTTTATTAGCAATATTCGCTACAACACCTAAGTCATGCGTGATGAAGATAATTGAATTATTGTTTTTTTGTTGAATTTCTTTCATTAATTCAAGAATTTGTGCTTGAATCGTTACGTCAAGTGCCGTTGTTGGCTCATCAGCAATCAATAATTGTGGTTCTGCAGCTAAAGCAATCGCAATTACCACTCTCTGACGCATACCGCCAGAAAATTCATGCGGATATTGTTCATAGCGACGCTCTGCAAATGGAATACCTACTTCTGCCAACAATTCAATCGCTCGTTGTTTAGCAGCCTCTTTTGATATACCTTTTTTATGACGTAAGATAACTTCAGCAATTTGCTTACCAACTTTCATAGTTGGATTCAATGCTGTCATCGGGTCTTGGAAAATCATTGCGATATTATTGCCTCGAATATCTTCCATTTGTTTTTCGCTTAATTTTAGTATATCTTGTCCTTGGAATAAGATTTGACCACTGTCATAGTGTCCCGGTGGTTGTGGAATTAAACGCATTAAGGCATTACAAGCAACCGATTTACCTGAACCAGACTCTCCTACAATCGCAAGTGTTTCACCCTCTGCTAATGAAAAATTCACGCCACGCACTGCTTGTACTTGACCAGCAAAGGTTTTAAAGCTAATACGCAAATCTTTTACTTCTAATAATGGTTGTGTCATCTGCTACCACCTCTACTTTCTCAATTTTGGATCAAGTGCGTCACGCAAACCGTCGCCGACTGCATTAAACGCAAAAATAGTAATCGAAATCAGTAAAGCTGGGAAAATCAAACGCCATGGGGCTGTCATAATCGCTTCATTACCCTCTGACGCCATAGTACCCCAACTTGCCATTGGTGGTGTGACACCTAAACCTAAGTAACTTAAAAATGATTCCGTAAAGATTGCTGACGGAATTGATAAAGTCATCGTCACAATTATCGCTCCCATTGCGTTTGGAATTAAATGCTTTAAAATTAAATGCCAAACATTAGCACCTAAGGTACGTGAGGCTAAGACATATTCTTGATTTTTAATTGATAAAACCTCACCACGAACGATTCGTGCCATTCGCACCCAACCGGTAATTGATAAAGCAATAATCATCGGTAATAGTCCTTTATCCAATACAACTAATAATAAAATGACAATTAATAAATAAGGAACGGCTGTTAAAATATCGGCAATACGCATCATCACATTATCGACACGTCCACCAACGACACCGGCAATACTTCCCCACAATACACCAATCACTAAATCAATCAAGGCAGCTGCCAATCCGATAAATAAGGAAATACGTGCACCTATCCAAACTCGGACAAAAATATCTCTACCTAAGTTATCTGTTCCAAACCAATTGGTAAAATTAGGAGCTGTATTATAGCTTTTCGTTTGCTCACTAAAACTAAATGGCGATACCATTGGAACAAAGACTGCCATTAAGGTAACGATTATTAACACAACTAAGCCGAAAATCGCTAATTTGTTACGACGAAATGTGTGCAACACCTCGCCCCAAAACGAAACCGTCTTATCGCTTAGCACATCGGTTTGGTCTTCTCGAATACCAACTATCTCAAACTCTGAAGCATCAATCATTGTTTCATCAATCATCTATTATTCATCTCCTTCCAATTTGATTCGTGGGTCAACGAGCACGTAAATAATATCGACAATTAATACTGCAAATAATAATAAAATTGCATAAAAGACCGTAGTCCCCATAATCATTGTATAGTCACGGTTATTAATACTCGTCACAAAGTGTTTTCCTAAACCTGGAATCGCAAAAATATTTTCAACAACGAAACTACCTGTAATGACACCAGCTGTTAAAGGCCCTAAATAAGTAACCACTGGCAATAAAGCATTTCGCAGTGAGTGCTTAAACACAATCGTCCATTTCGACAAGCCTTTTGCACGTGCTAGTTTTACATATTCGGACGTATTTTGTTCCAACATACTTGAACGCATCATTTTCGCCACATTTCCCATATAACCTAATGCAATCGCAAAAGACGGCATTATCGTATAGGCAAAACCTTTCCACCCACTAATTGGGAACCAGTTTAATTTCAAACCTAAAAAGTATTGCATTAGCCCTGCTAAAATAAATGACGGCACTGAAATTCCTAACACTGCGATAATAGTTGAAAGGTAATCTCCCAATTTATTATGATACATTGCTGAAATAACCCCTAATAAGACACCCATTCCAACTGCTAAAAACAGCGACTGAGCTCCTAAAGCTAATGAAATTGGGAATGATTTAAAAATCATATCATTCGTTGAGCGACCTTTGTATTTCATTGATTCACCAAAATCAAATTTTAAAATATTCAACAAATAGTCTTTATACTGCACATACCATGGATTATCCAATCCATAAGTTTCATTCAATTGCTTTTCAATCGCTGGTGGCATCGCACGCTCACTTGCAAATGGATTTCCCGGTGCAATTCGCATTAAGACAAATGTTAGCGTAATAATAAAAAATAAGGCAATCGCAATATACAGTAATCGTTTTAAGATGTACTTTTTCATTTGTTTTCCTCCTCGTAAAATTAAGTTATTCATAGCTAACTACAAATCAATATAAGGGCAAAGACTTTCCTATAAGCTCGAAAGCCATTAATCCAAATTATTTCTCGTACCCCACAGGAAAGTGTTTGCCCAAGTTAACACTCATATATAGTACTAACCAGCGAAATCGGAGTGGAATCAAAGCTGTTGCTTTGCCCCACCCCATTGCAATATGCTTATTCTATTTCGCTGTATCCAATCTTTTTAATTCAAGACACAATATTATTCGACAACAACTGATTTTAATGGTACATTTCCTAAACCGTCAGCTCCCATGTTTTTAACATTATCTTTTTTAACTGATAAGTTTGTGTAGTAGTAAATTGGAATAACTGGCATTTCGTCAATCATCACTGCCTCTGCTTGTTTTAGCAATTCAGTACGTTTAGCTGCATCAGTTTCTAACTCTGCATCTTTAAGTAATTTTGTAAATGCTTCATTGCTCCAACCAGTATCATTGTTACCATTCTCAGCTGTATCATACATACTCAAGAATGAAGACGCATCATTGTAATCAGCAATCCAACCTAGACGTCCAATTTGGTAATCTAATACATTTAATTTATCTAAGTATACTTGCCATTCTGAGTTATCAATATTCACGTTGATACCTAAGTTTTTAGCCCAACCCTCTTGAATGTATTGTGCAATCGCTGAGTGTGCTTCAGACGTATTAATTGAAATATTAACCGTTAACTCACTTGGGTCTTTCATGCCTAATTCTTCTAACCCTTTAGCTAAGTATTCTTTCGCTTTTTCGAAGTCAGCGTCAGCAAAGTAACCTCTGTCTTCTTCAAATCCTGCGATTGTTGCTGGCACATAACCTAAAGCTGGTTGTTGCTCACCTTTTGTAATGTTCGTTACTAACCCATTACGGTCAATTGCTAACGCTAATGCTTTACGAACATTGGCATTGCCTAACACTTCATCAGTTGTATTGATTTTGTACCAGTAAATCGCTGCAAAATCTGCTACATTTAAACGGCCGTCAGCTTTATATGAATCAATCGCATCTAAAGATACTGTTTGATATGGTGAACCTAAGTAATCAATATCGCCATTTTGGAACATCGCATTAGCTGTTGCCTCAGATTCCACCATTTGAACATTGACTGTTTCCAACGATACATTTTCAGCATCCCAGTAATTTGGATTTTTTGTTAACACATAGTCACTTGAGTGATTCCATTCAGACAATACAAATGGTCCGTTAACAACATAGCTGTCGCCTGCTTCCATTGCCCAATTTTCATCACTTTCAACTGTTGCTTTATGCACTGGCATGAATGTATAGTGTGCAATTAATTCCGGGAAATAAGCAACAGGTGCTGTTAATTTTACTTCTAATGTTTGGTCATCAATAGCTTTAATAGCTACTTCTTCCTCTTTCCCCTCACCAGTATTATAGGCTTGTGCTCCTTCGATGATGTATAAAAGACTCGCATATTCAGATGCTGTTTCTGGGTTTAGCACACGTTTCCAAGCATATTCGAAATCTCCTGCTGTAACCGGTTCGCCATTTGACCATTTAGATTCACGTAATTTGAATGTATAGACTAAGCTGTCTTCACTCATTTCCCATGATTCAGCAACACCTGGAACAGCTTTATTTTCTTTAATTGTTGTTAGACCTTCAAAAACATTTTTAATGATTGCACCTGATGAACTATCAGATGCCAAAGCTGGGTCGACAGTCGGTGGTTCAGACGTTGTCACTAAGTTTAAAACTTGTTCAGCTTGTGCTCCCACTGATACCGTAAAGAATGGACTAACAGTTGATAATGATAACAGAGCCGCTCCTATCATTGCCGCTTTTTTGAAAAATTTTCTCATTTGATTTGCCTCCAATTTATTTTAACGTTAAAAAATCACGCATATTATTAAAAATAAATGAAATTTCAACTTTTTATGTATCATACAGTTAATTTTCAAATAAATCAAGTGATTTTCTAATTTTTTTTTAATTTCAATCGAAGAAAATCGTTTTCAGAACTGAAAAACCTGTAAAATGAACATAGAAAACTCAAAAATTTTGCAAAAAAATAACCCTAGGCACAAGTGAAGATAACACATTTGTATCTCTACTTGATGCCTAGAGTTGCTATTATTTTCGATTTGCATAAATCTTTAACTCTCTGCTATAAATCTAACCCTGGAACAGCATTAAAATCCAATGGGGCAAATTCTTTCGCCAAAAAGAGTTGATGTGCTACAGCACCAATCATCGCCGCATTATCGCCACACAATGATAATGGTGGAATCAATACTTCAATATCTTTCAGACGCTCACTTAATGCTTGACGCAAACCACTATTGGCAGCCACACCCCCAGCTAAAATAAATTGTTTCACATCAGGATAGGCTTGAATTGCACGAACTGTCTTTTCAACTAACACTTCAATGACAGCCGTTTGAAAACTAGTCGCCAAATTTTCTGAGATAATCGTTTCACCCCGTTGATTAGCATTATGAACCAAATTCATCACCGCACTTTTCATACCACTAAAGCTAAAGTCAAAATTATCTTCATGCAGCATCGCACGTGGAATCGAGTAAGTATCTGTTCCCTTTTGTGCCATTTGGTCTAAGTATTTGCCTGCTGGATAAGGTAAATCTAATAAACGTCCGACTTTATCATAAGCCTCACCTACGGCATCATCTTGCGTTTCGCCAATCACTTCAAAATGAATATGGTCTTGCATATAGACCAATTCCGTATGTCCCCCACTGGCAATCAATGCTAAGAGTGGAAAATTCAATTTTGCTTGCAATTGGGTAGCATAAATATGTCCTGCTAAATGATTGACGGCAATCAATGGTTTTTGATGAACAAACGCTAAAGTTTTAGCAGCCGTAATACCGATGAGCAATGCACCTACTAATCCAGGACCTTGCGTCACAGCAATCGCATCAATGTCATCGATGGTAACATTTGCTTGTTGCAGTGCTAATTCATACACTTGGGTAATTTGTTCAACATGATGACGACTCGCCACTTCTGGTACAACGCCACCAAAACGCATATGACTTTTAATTTGTGACGCCACCACATTACTTAACAATTGTGTACCGTCTTTTATTACAGCAACACTGGTTTCATCACAACTTGACTCAAAAGCTAATATTAGCGATGTTTCACTCATTCTTTACCCTACTTTCTTTTGATAGATTAAAGCATCTTCAACTGGATTCTGATAATAATTTTTGCGTCTACCTAATAATTCAAAGCCACTAGTCTCATACAAACGAATCGCCGCCTCATTATGTGAACGCACTTCTAAAAAAAGATGCTTCACTTGCCGATACGCTAATTGCTCAATCACAAAGGCCACCAATGCACTCGCTAATCCTTGCTTGCGATAATCGGTGTGGATAAACACATGATTGATTGACACTTCGTCCAACACATGATGTAAACTAATATAACCAAGCACTACATCTTTATCCACTAAGCAATAGTATTCACTATGTTCATTCACAAAATCAGCTTCGCTCTGTTCTGCACTCCAACCAAATGTTTGGTTGAACGATACAATTTGTTCTTTTATCGGCGACATCATTTGTCTGCCTTTTATAGGGACGACTTTATATTCCACTGATTCACTTCCTTTACTACACAATTTGTTTATTACGCCAACTCATAATAAGGGCTGTTTCATGATTATTAAAATAATAATTTTCTCGCTGGTCAATAACGATAAAGCCTGCTTTTTGATAGAGTTGTTGGGCTAGCTGATTGCTTTGACGTACTTCTAGTATCACTTGTTCAATCTTTCGCTCCGATACAATGGCTAACCATTGTTGTACTAATCGTCGCCCTAACCCTTTGCCTTGAAAATCCGGCAGCACCATGACATGACTAATATGAGCTTGACGATGTCGCATACGTCCACTAATTAGAGCGATAATTTGTTGCTGATGCTCAACTACAATGTAGACGGCATACGGATTGTATAACCAATCATGGACAAAATCTTGTTGTTGCCATGCTAAGTATCCATTATAACAAGCTACTTCAAGTGATTCGAATGTTGGAATATCTTTACCTGTCGCAAATCGCATCATCATATCCTGTTCCAATGCGATAGCTGGCATCATAATTTCTTCCATTAAAAATGGGAGTTTATCTAAAGATTGCTGTTCCGTCGCAAACCAATTTCGCCATTTATTGAACTGTTGTTTGAACCATTTCATCATCATGCAACTGTTCCTTTTTCTCTGCCCATTCACGTTCAGCTAGCGTGACTTGTGTGTAATTTGGTGCTAATACATGTACATCCGCTACTGGCTCTTGGATTAATTCCAAGGCAACATCTGTCTTAGGATATGCCATTTGTACCACAATTTCTACTTGTGACAATTGTTCACGCAATATGTCAGCAAATGGTTCAATCGCCTCACCTACTAAATAAATCGTTTGATATTGCTCTAAAACGGAGTGATGTGTTACCACCCACTCTTGCCAATCTTGATGACAATCTGGTTCTACTGCGACTAATTTACCTTGGGCATAATGATAATATCCAATATAGGCAGACAAACGTCTGGCATCCATTAGGGGAATAATCGCAGCATCTACTTTCGGATTTGAAATACTCGCTGCCATTAACGCCAAACTAGAAACTTCATATAAAGGAAGTGATTTACTAATAGCCCACATTTTAGCTGCCGTTACACCAATACGCAAACCGGTATAAGAACCTGGCCCCATGCCTACGACCAATCCCTCAATAGAATCCAACGAAATTGAATGCTCCGATAATAATTGTTGAATACGTGGTATAAGCACTGTTCCATGCTGTAAATTTGTTTGTTCATTAAGACTTGCTAATACCGTTGTGTCATCTGCCACTGCCACACTAAGCCAACTAGATGATGTATCCATTGCTACTAAACGCATGCTATCACTCCTATTCTGCTGCAAACTACTGCCATAATGTCCACTTTATCTGTACTCAATAAGTTTCTCTTTTAAAAGCGTAATTTGCCACATTATGTTTACCAATTTAAATAATTTCTCTATCACTTTTTTCCGTTTTCTATCTTACCATACTCACTATGGCTTTTCACTTGTTTTTGATTTGACGTATCGCTCGCATGACACCCAATTCGTCATATTTTACCATAGCTACAACAAAAAAGCTGTACTTATTTCACAGAATAAATACAGCTTACATTAACCATTAAGGTGTGACAGTTGGTGTCGCCATACGCTCGACTACTTGCCCCTTAATCGCATCAACTAACATTGAGCCCGTTTGTCCGTCTGAACGTTGATACACAATATTCCAAACCGGTAGGTAAATATTTATCTCGTCCCATTCTTTATATTTCGTATAACTCAATGTGATATGAATAATAGTCGAATTAGAAGGTAGATTCGTTTGGATTCTGGCATCGAGTACATCAACTGCGTCTCGTGCCGTAATCAAGCGGCGCGGTTTCGTTTCATCTAGTGCTACAAAATCCGATTGATACGTTTGCGTATATGAGATAATATTATAGTTTTCATCTAATTGGATTCGAATCTCCGCCGACCCGTCTACAATTGGAATATTATCAATGGCTGTCATCCAAAAAATAATCGTTCGAGTTGACGGCAAATACCAATATTGTGTATATTGCTCACCTTTGATGAACAAATTTGGATCACCTAAAAAATTTTCATGAATCCATTGTGCCACTTCAGCCGGTAAGGTTGTCATTTGCGCATTGATACGCCCCCCTAAATCCAGTGGTTGTGGAAATATAGCAGTCAAAATGCCATTATCATTTACAGTGATATCTAATGCTTCTTCTGGCAATTCTTGCACATGTGTTCGTAAATATTGCGAATCTTCGGTCTTAACCAATACCCCTTCGACCACTGTTTCATCTAATGGCGAATTCAAAACAATGCCACGTGCAGATAAACGCTGTTCTAAACTCGATTGTTGATAATCACTTTGTCGTACTACTGTTTCTTGAATTTCTTGATAAATACGAATACCTAAATAAACATCAAAGATTAAGAAAAATAGAATGAGCATCATTTGAATACGTTTAAAATCCATTTTGCTCCTCCTGTTCCGCTATCGCTTGACGATTTTCCACATTTGATTCACGTTCGACTTTTATTGCTCCTTCTTTTAATTGATTTAATGAATAATATACATTATTTTTCTCAAAAAACCATTTTGGGACAAAATTCACCTTTTGAAAATTCGCCATATCATGTTGCCATTCATACCCAATGACAACATTACTGAAATCTGAAACATCAAAACCTGCCACATTTAATTCATAAAGCAAGCTACTCGCATCTAATAATTCCATATCACGACTTTGATCTTGGATATGAGCTTCTAAAAAAAGCATCGACATTGTCAAACGTGTAATAGAAGACGTTAAATTATTATTACGAAAAGATACGCGACTGCTCGCATACGGTGTTGTGTTATTCGGTGAAAAAACAGGATATCCTAATAGATACCGCTGAAATACAGCTGTTGAATGATTCGATTGTGAATTATAACGTAAGCCTTGTGTCCAATATTCAAATTGACGCACTTGTGCATAGCTCTGTTCGATTTGCTGCGTTAAATTTTTTGCTTCATTTTGTGAATTATTTTTATAGTTAATCGCTAATATTTGAACAAGCGGATTTAATTGGATTTCGATATTGGCATTTCGATAGGTAATACTATTATTATCTGAATCTTCACTCACCACTACTGAACGCCATGTTCGATTATTTCCAAAAAGTGAGGTAACGACACTATTTTCCGGCACAATATTCAATGTATAGACTTGCGTTGGAATGGTGACTTTTTGCGTCGGTAAATATACATGATTCCCAGTCGATAAGCTGTACCGTTCAGCTTTCACCCATTGTTCACGAGCATTTTCAGCTTCTTTTAAAAAGTTGCTTCCTGTCGTGCCACTCGGAAACTTCGCTTCCATATACTGATGCGTCATTGCATTCACAAGATAAATTTTTCCTGATGAATTGGTTGGAATAATAATCCGATTAAATGTAAAATCCTCTTCGTCCGTTTCATCTTTAATAAAATTATCTAACAAATGAAATGGTAAGACGGTTGTAAACTCTAATTCAACTCGTTTTTGTGTCATTAATTTCAAGTATTCATCTTCATCCGGTATTTTCACATCACCTGACAAAGTTGCACGACGTTGACTCAATAAAGTAGTGATACTTTTTAATGTTGTCTCGTGGTTTAACAAATATGCTTGATTATCTTGAGAAATAATAACATTCGTTGGATACAAAACTTCTTGCAATCGTTGATTCGCCGTTTGATAGTAATTCGACACAGCTGTTTCATTATCATTTTGGATATTCACCTGTGCTGTTTCTTGACCCGGTCTTAAAATAGACCAAATGGTAATATTGCCAAAGATGAGTAAATAACTTAAAAATAAACTAATAGCTATAACAATCGTTAAAATAACATTACTAAAAGATAATTTTTTCATCGTTAATCCCACCCCTCATCATCATCTAAGTCCAAATCAAAATTCGCATAAGGCAATTCAACAAAGAAAGTACTACCTTTATTCTCTTCACTTTCTACCCAAATACGACCTCCATGTAATTCTACGACTTCTTTGGAAATGGCTAAACCTAAACCTGTTCCACCTTGATCACGAGAACGTGCTTTATCCACACGATAAAAGCGTTCAAATAAATGTGGAATATCTTTCTGCGGAATACCTAATCCCTCATCTTGAATGCTTAGTATTACCACATTTTCTGTTTCTTCGATTTTAACGAAAATTTCGCCACCGTCTGGTGAATACTTAATCGCATTGTTCATAATATTATCAATCACTTGCGTCATACGGTCTTGGTCGATTTCTAAATAGATTTCACGATTTGTAAAATCTCGATGAATAGTATATTTCTTCTCACTTTCTCCATTTTCCAAGGTGAAGACAAATCTATCCAAAATATGTGCTACAATTCGTTTAAAGTCAATCAATTCCATTTGTGGCTTAATTTGACCACCGTCAATTTTCGATAAATCCAATAAATTACCAATCATTCGAATCATTCGGTTTGTTTCAGATTGGATAACATCTAAAAATTGTGGGGCAATCTGATTATCTTTCCATGCACCGTCAATTAAAGCTTCACTATAACTTTTCACACTTGTTAATGGTGTACGCAATTCGTGCGATACATTGGATACAAATTCACGGCGTTCTTGCTCCGTTTTCTCTTGCTCCGTAATATCGGTTAACACACATACTAGTCCAGTTACAAAGCCAGTATCACGACGAATAATCGCAATTTCACCTTTTAAAATTGTGCCGTCTGGGCGATTAATCAACACTTCATTGTCCCCAACAAGCAAATCTTTAACTGAATAGCTTTCCTTAATACCTAATAAAGATAAAATTGAAATACCTAGTGCATCCTGTTGTTTTAAATTCAATAACTCAACAGCACGCTCATTTACTAGCAATACATTTCCACGACGGTCGGTACCAATAACGCCGTCGGTCATGTGTCGTAAAATTCCGTCCAATCGCTGCCGCTCGGCTTCAATTGATTCTTGACTCTCCTTAACCTTAACTGCCAATTCATTGACCGTAAACGCTAAGTCCCCTAACTCATCTTGTCCATAAACACTCGCTGGATAATTATATACCCCGTCTGAAATACGCATCGCTTGACGTCTGATTTCAGCAATCGGATGTGTTAATGCTTGCGATAACAGTAAAGCAATCACAAATGCTACAATAATCGCAATTACAGCCGATTGAAGAAACACAAGCATAACCGAATTTGTTTGATTATAGATTGGGTTCATACTCGCTTCAATCGACACGATACCTAAAAATTGTGAATTATCTTGTGACATAATTGGTCGAATCAAAATATACATTCGATTATTCCGTACATAGTCATGCAATTCCTGTGCATAAGCTTGACGAGTGGTCGCAACCGAAAGAGCATTTTCATTTTCAGTACGCTGCCCAATTGTATTGATAAGCCCACTTTGATTAGTTGCCAGAACATATCCTTGTGTATTTAAAATATAAATACGTGTTGCTTCTTCTGTTGTAAAGGTTGCTAATATTTGACTTAACTGTGACTCTATATTTGAAGCCGACTGACTGTTGTTGTCAGTCGGCTCTAATAGAGGTCGAACATTATTAATTAAAAAACTAGATTGCGTATTCCATGTTTCTTTAAAAGTTGTGACAGCTTGCGATTGTAATTGATCGATAAAAAAGACTCCGATAAATTGAAAAGCAATCAACAAAATAAAGATGAACAACATTGGAATTTTAATATGTATCGACTGAATAAAAGAAAATTGTCTCTTCATCTATTTAAGCGTCCTGTTCTGGTGTCTTCAAGAAATACCCAACACCACGACGTGTCACAATATATGTTGGATGACTCGGTGCATCTTCAATTTTTTCACGCAAGCGACGTACCGTAACATCGACTGTTCGCACATCTCCAAAATAATCGTAACCCCATACGGTTTCAAGTAAGTGTTCACGTGTCATTACTTGCCCAATATGTTTCGCTAAATAATGTAACAATTCAAATTCACGATGTGTCAACTCAATTTCCACACCACGTTTTGAAATGATATACGCATCTTGATGAATTGTTAATTCACCGATAACAATTTCATTTGAATTATTTTGCTCGTCTTGAGTCTCACGATTTCCGTGACGACGTAAATTCGCCTTAACACGTGCAATTAATTCACGATTAGAAAATGGTTTCGTTACATAATCATCGGCACCTAATTCAAGTCCCAATACTTTATCAATTTCAGAATCTTTCGCCGTTAACATAATAATCGGCACAGAACTTCCTTTTCGAATTTCACGACAGATTTCTAAGCCGTCCATTTTAGGTAACATTAAATCGAGTAATACTAAGTCAGGACTGACTTCATGAAACTTATCTAACCCTGCTTGCCCGTCATAGGCTGTTTCTACTTGATAGCCTTCATTTTGTAAATTAAAGGCAATAATATCCGAAATCGCTTTTTCATCATCGACTACTAGAATCTTTTTCACTGCAATTCCTCCTTATCTTTGTTCGTTCGGGTTGACTTGACTTCCATTTCGTAAATCCCCTCTGTGCGTTTCTCGCACTCTGGTAGTTTCCTCCAGTGATTCAAGTCAGAACACCCTCACTCACACTCTATTTGTATCTTTCTTTTGTCATAAGTGTTCTATCACTTATAACTCTTTCATTCACCTATATCGTCTGCTATTTAAGATATTAGAATAAATTGTAATGTTATCGTTTTATCCTAATCATCTTTATTATACCGATTTCATCAAATTAGTCAAAATATTCCTATATTGTTTGCGATGTCAAGCTATAAAAAATTTCGCCAGACTATTCTTGATATACATCAAGCGTTTGCCTGGCGAATTTTATACTTGAATTTATAATCGTTCAGTGATGATTTAGCGATTAGAAAATAATCACAGGAGTTCCGACTTCAACAATTGAGAAAACAACTGCCATAACTTCAGGTGGGGTATTGATACATCCTTGAGAACCTGAATAAAGATAGGCGTCGCCTCCAAAACTAGATTGCCAGTTAGCATCGTGAATCCCTTGACCTGTTGTATCAAATGGCATCCAATAATCAACCGGTTGTTCATAATGAGTACCTGTTTGAACACGAGTTCCTTTTAAAACTGCATTACGTTCCTTATTCCAAATTGTATATGCACCTGGAATCGTATCAGAAGAACCTGACATACCTGTTACAATCGCCGTTGATAATACTTGCTCATAATTTTGGTACACATACATCATTTGGTTTAACATATCAATTTCGACATATGTACCACCAATATCGTCACCGTCTGAGCCGTAACCAGACCCTACAATTTCAGGCGTACGAGTGACATCTTTCCCTGCTTTTAAATCAGCAACTAATTGTGCTGCTTCGGATTCACTGTCAATTGACCACCCAAGTGTCCCCGGTTGTACAGAAACAGTTCCTTGTAGTGTACTTGAAAATTGACGCACTTTATCATACGTTGCATATTTTTCATTCAATGTTCTCACATACGCTTGAGCTGCATCTTGGTCTACAACAATATGATTGCTTTCATCGAAATTAATCCACTTCAAAATTTCTTCTTTTGGAACTACAATAGATTCACCAGAAATTTCTAATGTAATTTTTGTACTAGCAAATTTCTCAATTTCTTGCATCGTAGACGTAATTTTTTCATCTTCTGAAGTCAATTGCGGTTTTAAATACGCTGTATTCACTTCAATCGTTTCTTCGCCTGTTTGCAATCCATTGACAATCATCTCTTTAACTGCTTCTAAGTCTAATTGATTACCTGTTTCTGCTTCTTCAACATAGTATCCACGTGCGTCTGAATATTGAATCGACGCATCTTTTGCTGCTTGACGTTCAGCATTGTTAATTCCTAAGCGTTCTAATGCATTAGTTAAATCTTGGTCATCAATTTGAACATGGTTTAATAGCAGATTGTCATACTCTTCAGATGAAAAATATCCTTTTATCCATTGTGACGGATCTTGTGATTGATAGGCTGCTGTCAATACCTCTTCAGCATTCACTTTTCCATTTAATTCTTCTAATGTAAAAGCACCTAATTCTTTCCCATTTTCCATTACTTTAATTTTTGATTGACTTAAATCAGCATTTATTTTATTCAATGCTTCTTCTAATGTTAAATTACTAATATCAACCGTTCCAAATTTTGTATTTGCTTGAAATTTTTCAGCATAGTAACCAATACCAGCACTATACCCAACTCCCAATAATAATAAAGTGAGCGTACTAATTAATAATGTCTTTTTCACCTTATCTCTCCTTCCCAATCTTACATGCGTCGTCAATTATAACAAAATATTTTTTTCATTGCGACATTCTTGCTTACACAAAGAATAGTAACATAGAATTATGAAAAAAGTTTGAATTAAATATGTAATGTCATGACAAATTTTTACAGCATTCACTCTTTTTTCAAACGATTTGATTCAAAATAGCAGCCACACCAGCTTCATTATTTGAACTCGTAATATAGCGTGTTAGTACCTTAATTTCGTCGGTAGCATTGCCCATTGCCACTGAATGATGTGCCCATTTTAACATCTCAATATCGTTTTGCTCATCACCAATAGCCATAACATCTGTCGCTTCAATTCCTAATGTTTGACATAATTGCATTAAGGCAGTCGCCTTATTTGTGTTCGGTGATAAAAATTCAATAATCACCGGTTGACTGCGAACCACACTAAATGCCTCATGCAACTCTGCTGATAAACCTTTTGACCACTCATCTAATTTCTCTTTTGGTCCTAGAACCATCATTTTGAAAATATTATCAATCTTTAAAAATTCATCAATAGAGATACTTGTCACATCTGTTTTTAAAGTGGCAGCATCTTTTGCAACAATATCAATCGGCGTCTTATCTTCAATTAAGAATAAATGGTCTTGGTCAAAAGCAACTAATTGTATCTCAGAACATCTTGTTTCAAAAAAGAAATCAATCAATGCTTTACGATTCGATACAGACTGATAAGTTGCTGATACAAGGGAGTAATCCGGCAAACGATAAGTCGCAGCACCATTTTGCAAAATGGTATAATCTTCGTCTTGGTCCAACCCAATCGCTTCGATAAAACGACGCACACCAGGTAAAGTTCGTCCCGTACAAATCACGACTTTGACACCTTGTTCAGCCACACGGTGCACTGCTTTAACATTTTCAGCGAGCACTTCTTTCGTATCTGTTAAAAAAGTGCCGTCTAAATCGATTGCTATTAGTTTTATCATAGAAATACTCCTTTTGTGAGTGAGAGATTAAAAAATTTTCCCTTTTAAGGAATGTTTTTAGCTCTTTTTATTTCTGAATTATAACAAAAAAACATCGCTTGTTTCAACCAAGGAAACAGAGCGATATTTCATATACTACAAAATTAAATTTGTAGAAACTCATCAATTACAATTACAAATACAACAAGTAATACTCAACAAATAAACTGATTTTTTAACTGATTGCACCTTATCTTTTAATGTTTCTGCATTAAACATCATATGTTATATTGATTCACTAAAGAAATAACGGTATAATATCTTTAGCTAAAAGGAGGTGCTATTATGCCACATATTAAATCAAGTACAGATTTACGAAACAATTATAATGAAATCTCTTCATTTTGTAATGAAACTAGCGAACCTATTTTTATTACTAAAAATGGTCGCGGTGACCTAGTTGTCATGAGCATTGATTTATTCAACAAATTCATGGGACAATACGAATTATATCAACTTCTAGAACAAAGCGAAGCTGATTTTTCAAACGGTCGTACTCTAACTTTTGAAGCTTCAATGGAAACCTTGAGGAAAGAATTAAAAAATGGAAAAATATAGCATCCTTGTTTCTGAAACTTTTCATCGAGATTTAAAAAATCTAATCCATTACATTTCTCATAATTTTGATGCACCATTCACTGCATCAGATTTACTCGATGATATTGAATATGCTGTTTCCAATCTTCGTACTATGCCTCATCGCTATGGACTCGTTAACGATAACTATCTTAGACATAAAAAATTTAGAAAATGTCTAGTTAAGCATTATATTATATTTTTTAAAATACACGATGAAAGTAAGACTGTCACAATTCATCGAATACTTCATGCCAAACAAAATTGGCTTGATATATTATAAGTTTCTAAAAAGACTTAACGAACTAACCAAAACTATAATAACAATTCCTTTAATAGGAATAAGCCACTATTACCTATTCTTATTGAAAGAATTACTACAATATACCTCGCTTCACCTATCTATCCTAATCCTTAACTGTTTTACTACCGTCTTGGTGGTACACTCTTCTCTCATTAATATCTATTTTTTCTAGCAGCTTTTCAGACAAATCCACTTCTAACATTTCAGCAATGCCTAGCACATAAATCATAATATCTGCCAATTCTTCCGCCATATTCTCGGTATCTTTTTTCAGCCAGCCTTTAAATAACTCATTCACTTCGCTATATAGTAACAACATTTCAAATTTTAAATCCGTTGTATTAAAGCCATGATTAATTTTATTTTGTAGTACTCGCTTTTGTAAATCCAATAAATTAATATCCATTTTAATCCCACCTATAAAATTTTCGTATAACTTGATTATGGGCTATAACATGACGAATATCAATATTTTTATGCAACAGAAATAAGGCAAGCACATTGAATCTACTTGCCTCATTTTATATTAACTAAAATCAATCACTTCATCATAAAATGCTCGATTATTTTCACCTAAATGATGGGTCACACTAATTGTTAAACGGTCATCAAAAGCATGAATTGTTTTTTCAATATCATACGCTGTTGCTTGGTCTAAATTCGCCGTCACTTCATCGAGCAGCATGATTGGCTTATCACTCAACAACGCACGTGCAATTCCAATCCGTTGTGCTTGACCACCGGAAATATTGTGATGTGCATCTCCGATTAATGTAGCATCACCGTCCGGCCATGCCGCAAAGACACTTTCTAATCCGGAACGAGCAATGACTTCTTGATAATGTGCTTGGGAAACATTGGTATTACCCAACAAAATATTCTCTTTTGCCGAAAGATTAAAAATATAGGTACTCTGTGGCACATATGCCATTAAATCTTTGACCGAGCGTTCCGTTAACTCTTTTATTTCTTGTCCATTTAAGTGCAGAGTTCCCTCATAATCGCTGATACTTTTAGATAGTAGCCCTAAAAACACAGACTTCCCAATACCAGACGGCCCTACAATCGCATAGTGACGTTTCCCCTCTAAAGAAAGATTAGGTAATTGTACCATTCTACCGTCATCAAATGTAACCGACAAATTCCTTGATTGCACTGACACAGTCTGTTCACTTGCCAATTGAATTGCCTTACCTGTTGGCGTCTCTTCCAGTGCTGAAATGATGTTCTCCACTTTATCCAATGTACCAAACCCAGATTGAAACTGACTAATGTAAACCATTAATACATGCAATGGACTAAAAATCATTCCAGCCAAATTACCCGTACTTATAATCGTCCCTGCCGATACCAACTGATTCACAGCTAAAAATCCAGTTAAGGCAATCATACCCATTTGAGCACTTAAAGAAAGCACTCCTGACACAACTGATACACCAGCCGTCAACTTACCGTCTGCAATTTTGACCTGTTTTACATCATCAATTGGCTTTATTAATTGTGTTTGCAACATATTTTTTGCATTATAATCATTTAAGATTGAATAGCCGCCTAACCAGTGCCCCATTTTAACGAGTAAATTACTATTACTATCAGCGACTTTCTGTGCCATTTCTTGCATACGTTTTTGGAATAAAGTCGGAATTGTAAACATCAAAGCAGCTAAAACAAACGCCATTATCACTAGCGATACATGCAAATAGGTCAACCCAATAATGCTCGATACCAAATTACAAACATTTGCAATAATTTTAAAAAAGGAAGACAAACTGCGTGATGAAATAATATCCAGTTCCGTTACCATACTCGCAGCGTAATTTTCAGATTTTTCTTTATGAAACGCACGAAACTCCGATTGTTCAATCGCCTTTAAACTCGCAAGACGAATATCTGCGACTACTGCCTCACTTACAATCGAAACATTTACACTATGTAAATAATCAACAATAATCGTTACCCCAAAGAATGTCAATGCCAATAATGTTGCTTTAAAAAAAGCTGCTTGATTCAATTTAATTACGGCATTTAAAATATCAGCAACCGTCAAAGCAGCTAATACTTGAGCAATGGACATCGTTGCTGCAAGTAATACTATCCATAGAAATCTTAATTTATAAGGTGATAGCCATTTCCATAATTTTTTGACATTTTTCATTCGCTCTCTTCCTTTCTCTATATAAACTTTAATTATTATTTATTATAAGTTTATCACACTAATATAATTAATCAAGTCTATCTCTAATCTTTTTTTAATTTTGCATCCATAGCTGTTTTATACTTGAGAAACAATAAAAATATCCTCAAGCCTTATGCCTGAGGATTCATATCCACTATAACCGTTTATACCCATTCACTTTCTTTACGCACCATTAAAATTCCGTCACCTAATGGCACTAAGCATGAACGATGATTTTTATCTTGAAGTACGGTATCGAGTAATTCATTTAACTTACGATGAATTTTACGCACACGTTTTGGTCGCTCACTTTCATCTTCTAAAATAGTGCCACCTTGAAAAATATCGTCAATAATCAATACGCCACCCATTTTCAAAAGACGCATACATTCAGGATAGAACTCGATATATTTCGCTTTCGCACTATCCATAAAAATCAAATCATACGACCCCTCTAATGTCGGTAAGACATCAGCAGCATCTCCCTCAATCAAGGTCACTTTGTCCGAAAAGCCCATTTTCTCAAAATTTTCTTTTGCTCGGTCATACATCAATGCATAACGGTCAATCGTTGTTAAGTGTCCGTCTGCTTGTAAATGTTGTGCCATTAAACTGGCAGAAAAACCAATCGCCGTTCCAATTTCTAAAATTGACTTCGGTTCAACCGTCGCACAAAAGAAATCAATAAACTTTGCAGTTTCATGAGGAATTACTGGAATCCCACGTTCATTTGCAAAGGCTTCAATTTCACCTAACATACCGTCAAATGGCAATTGTGCCTTTCTCATATATTCTACTAATTCTTGCATCACCACTGGTCGATGCATCATTTCATTTAACATATCCTTTAGTCCTTTTTCTTGCTCGCTTAGGTTAGCTTACACCACTGGAAAAACGCCCTTACTCGCATATTCTGGCTCGTTCGGGTTGACTTGACATCCAACTTCGCAAATTCCCTTTGTGCGATACTCGCACGACGGTAATTTTCTCCAGTGGTTCAAGTCAGAACACCCTCACTCACACTATGTTTTATTCTGGCTCCAATGAGCTGAAATGACGTCCACTTCAAAACGCTCATTGTCGCACTATGTTCTTATATTATTTCAATCTGTTGCGACATCTTCAAATTTTAATGAAAAATGCTCAGCAAATTCATGGACATCTAACTCAACAGACAATCCCACCTTACCGGCACTAAAAATTAAACGCTCGGTACTTTGTGCCGACAAATCAAATACCGTTGGAAATAGCTTTTTCATACCAATCGGCGAACATCCACCATGAACATAACCAGTTAACGGCAATAATTCTTTTTCCTTTATCATCTCAATCGATTTTTCTCCTACTGCTTTCGCAGCTTTTTTCAAATCCAATGAGCGTTCAATCGGAATGACAAAGACATAATGTGCCTTAGATTTACCAACGGTCACAAGCGTCTTATAAATAGGGCTGCTATTCGGCGAATTTCCATTCAATTGTTCATGCTCTTGATACGAAATTCCAGCTGTATCCAACCAACGCATCACATTTGTTTTCGTATGTTTCGCCATACTACACACTCTTTCTTGTCGTGCGTTTCGTCATTTTTTTCGTCGGTGAGACAGCTTCTAAAAAGGCTTCAAGCTGAACAAAAGCTGCCTCATTAGTATCCGTACGACCCAATAGTTCAATCACCTGTTGTGTGTAACTATATACATCTTCACCCATTAAATTACGCAGACGCCAAATTTGTTCCAATTTTTCTTTCGGCATTAACAACTCTTCTTTTCGTGTGCCGGAACGTAAGATATCTACAGCTGGGAACAAACGACGTTCTGCCCATTGACGTGATAAATGCAGTTCCATATTACCTGTCCCTTTGAATTCTTCATAGATAACATCGTCCATACGGCTCCCTGTATCAACTAAGGCAGTCGCTAAAATCGTCAACGAGCCACCATTTTCAACATTCCGTGCTGCACCAAAGAAACGCTTAGGCAAGTAGAAAGCAGCTGGGTCAACCCCCCCACTTAATGTACGCCCACTCGGCTTAACTACTAAGTTATATGCACGAGCCAAACGTGTCATACTATCCATTAAGATAATGACATCTCGACCGTCTTCAACTAATCGCATCGCACGTTCCAATACTAATTCTGTGATACGCACATGATTTTCTGGCCGTTGGTCAAAGGTTGAATACACCACTTCGCCGTCCACACTACGTTCAATATCGGTTACTTCTTCCGGACGTTCGTCAATTAATAATACAATTAATTCAGTATCTGGGTAATTCGCTTTAATCCCATTCGCTAGTTCTTTTAATACTGTTGTTTTACCAGCTTTAGGGGGTGAAACAATAATCCCACGTTGTCCAAAGCCAATAGGTGCAATTAAATCAATCATACGATTAGCAGTCTTTTTCGCATCATACTCCAATTGTATTTGCCGGTCTGGATAAATGGCTGTCAAACTTGGGAAATGGTCACGATTTTTAGCTTCTTCAGGGTCTTTACCATTAACCGAACTCACTTGCATCAAGCCAGAGTATCGCTCGCTCGCTTTCGGTGGACGAGCAGGCCCAGCTACTTTATCTCCATTTCTTAATTCAAAGCGCCGTATTTGAGAACTTGAAATATAAATATCTTCATGACTTGGCGAGAAGTTAATCGGTCTTAAAAAGCCATACCCCTCACTCGGAATAATATCCAATACACCTTCAACATAATAGAAACCTTGTTTTTCCTCTTGCGTACGCATGACGGCTAAGGCTAATTCCTTTTTACTCAATTGACTATAATTTGGAATTTCTAATTCTCTTGCGTAAGCATATAATTGTTTTACTTCACTGTTTAATAATGTTTCTAGTGAGAATGCATCTGACATACTATCACTCGCTTTCTTTCTCTACAAAACGATTGGACAAAGTGATGAAAGTTTCCATTACCTTTCTCTCTTTTGCCCAACCAAATCCATTAATTATTCTTCAATCATTTCAATATCTGCACCTACGGCTTGTAATTTACCAACAATATCCGTATAGCCACGCAAGATGTTATCAACACCTGTAATAACCGTTTCACCCTCAGCCATTAACCCAGCGATGACCAAACAAGCTCCAGCTCGTAAATCACTCGCTTTCACTTGAGCACCCATTAATTTACTTGGACCCTCCATGCGAATCATATCACCGTCCACACGAATATTAGCACCCATGCGATTCAATTCTGGTATATGTTTCACTCGTTGTGGATAAATCGTATCAATAATCGTGCCATGTCCATGTGCCATTACCAATACTGGTGTCACTGGTTGTTGCAAATCAGTCGCAAAACCTGGATATGGTAATGTTTTAATGCTGACCATTTTTAATTGTTCCACTGGATGAACATAAATACTGTCCTCCATAATTTCCATTTTAACGCCCATTTCAACTAATTTTGAAATAAAACTATCTAAATGCTCGTAAATAACATTATTAATTCGTACACCTTGACCCATAGCAACGGCAGCTGAAATGTATGTTCCTGCTTCAATACGGTCAGGAATAATAGTATGTGTCACACCATGCAATTCTTCTACCCCGTCAATACGAATTTCGCTCGTACCAGCTCCACGAATTTTAGCACCCATTTTATTGAGTAAAGTAACTACATCAATAATTTCTGGCTCACGAGCTGCATTTTCAATAATCGTACGTCCTTTAGCACGAACAGATGCTAAAATGGCATTGATAGTCGCTCCTACTGATACAACGTCCATATAAATATGAGCACCCTCTAACCCATTCGGTGTCGTCAATGTTACCACACCGTAATCATCGTTTATTTCTGCACCTAATGAACGAAATGCTTTAATATGTTGGTCGATTGGACGTGGCCCTAAGAAACAACCACCTGGCAAACCAATCACACCCTCACCAAAACGAGTCAACGTCGCCCCCATAAAGTAATAAGACGCACGTAAACTTTGGATTTTACCTGTTGGCATTGGAATCGAAATAATTTCACTTGGGTCAATTCTTAATACATTGTTTTCAAAATGTGTTTTGACATTAAAATCTGCCAAAATTTCAATTAATGAATGGACATCTTGAATATCCGGCACACCTTCTAATACCACTTCAGAATTTGCCATAATCGCAGCTGGAATCAAGGCAACGACACTATTTTTTGCTCCATTGATTGTGATTTCTCCCTTTAAAGGTTTACCTCCACGAATCACTAATTTTTTCATTGTTTATCTCCTAACTGATTTCATTCATTTTATTTATTAAACTGTTGGTCTAAATACTGATTTAAAGTATTGTTTAACCATTTGATACTATATAATTGATGTTCATTCGTCATTCCAGCTATTTTAAATAATTCAATCAATAAGTCATGTACTTGCTGGGGCGAATACCCTATCCGTTTTTGGAAAAAGGTTTCATCAACATTAACCACTTCATGTGCTACCAAATTTCGCAAATATTTTTCAATCTGCCTGATGTTCGCTGTTATTTCAATGACTTGGGAATTATTAGAATAGGTTTCGATAAGTTTGATGAGATGACTTGAACTCACATACTGGTCATAATTGAAGTAATTTCCGTAATATTTTTGCCATGCTCGGCGAATAATATTATTATCTGATTCGATTTTGTCTTTTGACCATTGAATACCACGATATAACTTTTCACCTTGTTTCGTTTCTTTTTCAACTAACTCCATATACTGAGATAATTCTGGTAAAAATTCATGTTCAATCAATACTCTTAAGACATCGACTAACAAAGGTGTCAGTCCTCGTAAATAATCACTATATTCACGGCGTATTAATTTTATCGTCATTGCTTGTAAATAGCAATAGGATTTTTGTTCTAATATCGTTTCCGACAAAAGTGAATTAAAACCAAGCGATTTTGCTGATTCATTTATCTTTGGTATATCAACTGTTATCATAGCTTGTACTAATTCCAAGCACATCATAAAACGTAGATTTAATCTTAGTTTTTCTTGTTGCATTTCACGATTAATCGCAAAATAATCATGATACTGCAATAACTTTTTCAGCTGTGCATATTGAATTTGGGACAGTGTTTGTTCCATAAAAACACTCCTCTCATGCATAGCCATTATTTTACCATAATTTTATACACTTGAACACTTTTCCTACTCGATGATAAAAACTAAAGTATATCATCCACCTGCAAAAAATAAAACGATTACATTGGAATTCTAAGCGTGTTTGATATACTAAAGATGTAGAAAAGTAAAGACGGCGGCTACCCATTCGAAAAATCATGGTGTGCGCAAGGGTGTTATGCCTCGAATCACTGGAGGACATTGCCGACGTGCGTGCAAAACGCACTGAGGAAATGTCTGAAGTAGACGTCGAGGCAGCCCAAGCAAGCCTAAATAGGCGGCGGTGCTTATGATTGTAAGTACTGAAATCTTAAAGAAAGGAGTAGCAGTTTGGCTGCATTTGAAACAGTACAAACAATCTTGTTGTTTAGCAGTGTTGTTATCAACTTGATTGCTTTGTGCTATCAAATATTTACAGACAAGCATAAAAAATAAGCCGTCCTTAACTTTGGCTGGTTAAACGGCTTATAATCTAATATAAGTGGTAGCCACCGTCTTAAACGGTTCTACACAAGAGTCGAGTTCTAGCTCAACTCTTTCTATTTATATTATACAGAACATTGGTTTGGTTATCAACAAAGAAAAACATATTGTAAAATAAAGTGAATTCTCCGCACAACAAAAAACTCTAACACCGACTACCCGTAGCCAATATTAGAGTCTAATAATCTTTTATTTCCGTATCATCGTTTTCAAGCGAGAAATTCCTGATACGATGATAAAAATAATAACAAAACATAATGTAATCGATGCACCCGGTGGTGTATCAAAACGATATGACATCGTCAATCCTAAAAATATCCCCACTAAATTGATGAATATTCCAATCACAATTGTTTTAGCGAAACTATTCGATATTTTAATCGCCGTTGCAGACGGAATGACGATTAAGGCAGACACCAACAAACTCCCTACAATTGGCATCATAATACTAATCGCTATACCAGTCACTACCGAGAAAATAATCGACATCATTTTAACCGGTAAACCAGCCGTTTTAGCTGTCGCCTCATCAAAAGTCAACACGTATAATGGCCGTCTAAACACAATGTATAGCACTAACATCAAGACTGCTAATAACATTAACAAGCGCACTTCTTGGTCAGTGATTAAAATAATTGAACCAAATAAATACTGTTCAATCCGAAAATTCGCTGCATTCGTATTCAAACTCACTAAAACTAAAGCAACTGCCATTCCTGTTGCTGTCATTAATGCCACTGAAATTTCTGAAAAATCACGATACACCATTCGCAAATACTCAATAATAATCGACGCAATCACTACTACAACTAATGTAGAATAAGTTGGACTAACTTGTAATATCATACCTAATGCCACTCCAGCTAAGGAAATATGGGCTAAAGTATCTGCCAAGAGCGACTGACGACGTAATATCAATAGTAACCCTAGTATCGGTGTAATCAGCGAGATAGCACCACCGGCTAAGAATGCTCTTTGGATGAATTCATACTGAAACATCTCCATGGTGACCCCTCCTCTCTCACTAAACGGATTTCACGATGATAATAGCCCTCAATCTCCATATCTGCATGTGTTACCATTAAGATTGCTTTACCATGATATTCACAACTATGTTTCAATAAATCATAAAACGAACGTCTTGAGGCAATATCCATTCCTGTCGTCGGTTCATCTAACACAAAAAAATCAGGGTCTGTCGCAAACACTCGTGCAATATTAATACGTTGCTTTTGCCCACCAGACAATTCACCTATTTTTTTATCCATTAAATGTGCCATGCCCACTGCACTCAATGCTCGATTCACATGTTCTTTATCATGATCGTCTAGAGCTTTAAACCACCGTTTTTTACTGTATCGCCCTGATTCGACTAATCTCTTTACAGTTGATGGAAATCCAGCATTAAAAGCTGTGACATTTTGCGGCACATATCCAACCGATAATTTTTCTCCTAAAGCATTAGTTTTTGCCATTTCAATCGTTCCAGTAGCTGGCTTTAATAGCCCTAAAATATTCTTAATTAAGGTGGATTTGGCTGCACCATTTTCACCGGTTAAAATAATAAATTCACCAGCATCTACATGAAAATTAACATTATTCAGTACTTTTTCTCGGTCATAGTAAAAGGATAAATCCTTTACTGTTAATAATCGCATGCTCTTTCTCCTATCTCGTGCTCCAATGGTTCATTTCAGAACGCTCATTGTCACACCATGTTATTCCGGCTCCAATGAGCTGAAATGACATCCACTTCACAAAATCCCTCTGTGCGTTTTCACGCACGCCGGTATTTTGCTCCAGTGATTCATTTCAAAACGCTCATTGTCGCACTATATCATCTCCATAAGGATAATCATTACTTTTACAAAATATCATAATACGTTTTTTACTATCTAATGTCAAGAAAATGCCCTTTTAAAAAGCAAAAAAGCACTTTTAGCCGCAGCTAAAGGTGCTTATATCACAAAATGATTATTCTGCTGTTTCCATTGGTTGTACTTCAGTTGCTAACGCATCTTCTGGCACGTCAATCGCTTGTTCAACACCATGCTCAGAGAAATTCATATCAATTACAACATTGATAATACTTGGTAAAGTTGACTCTGTTTCTTCACCTGTCGCAGGCACAATATCCTCTGTATTAATCGTGATACTGAAGTGCATTGATGTCATCAATTTTGTTGTTTTATCATAGTGCGCTTCAATAACCGGATTCCATTTCAAGAATTTTTCTAAGCTTTCTTTTGAATAGACACTTTCAATTTGAGCACGTTCTTCAGCACTCAATGTCTCACCTGTTTGAGCTTCTGCTTGAGCAATCGCTTCATTCATAATTTTTTCAAAATCAACAGAAGTCGAAATAGCTTCCCATAATTCATCGGCCGTAATATCTTTTTTCAATGATAACACATACTCTGAATCCGTTTCGTTAACATCTGTAAATTTAGCACTAGCTTCAGCACTTTGTTCAGTAGCTGCATTAAATTGAGCCATTTGTGCTTCAAATTGTTGTTTAACTTCTTCGATTTGACTTGCTACATCAACAGCAGACCAAGTCTTTTCTTCTGTTTCTGGAGTTGGTGTATGTACATAAGCAATATTATCCTTTAAATAAGCAGTCAAACTTAAATTTTGATTACCTAAAAATAATGATGAGACACTACCATTAAAAGCTGCAGACAATGGTTCTGCATTAAATTGTCCGTCATATTTAAGGATTCCTAAATCAGCTGATTGTCCGTCTGAAAGAGCAGAAACTTTAATCGTTCCGTCAAATTTTAAAGCTGAATACCCTTGATTTGCTTTCGTTAACTCAGTAAAAAATGCTTGGTCATATTTTTCTTGTGCTGATACCGTGCTTAATGCAGGACCACCAGCTAATAATGTTGTTGCAGTTAAGGCTACTAATTTTTTCTTCCAATTTTTCATGTGTAAATCTCCTCCTAGTTTTCAATTACATCTTTAGTATATCATACTTTTCACTTGAAAATATGACGAAACAATAAATTTTATATGATTAAATTTTGTCAATATTCGTGTTTTACTTAATTTATTCAATAATTAACATTTTATCACGATAATCCTGCCATTTAGCTTCTTCTAGAACTGTTTCTTCTACACCTCTTGAACTCACTTTGTCGAACAATATTTTCACTGTTTGAAAAAGTAATTTTAAATCAAAGGCTAATGAATAGTTTTTAATATACAACAAATCAAAATTCAGCTTATTATTAAAGTCGGTACTGTACTTACCGTAGACTTGTGCATATCCTGTAATACCGGCACGCACATGGTGTCGTAAGGCATAGTATGGATTCTGTTCTTGGAATTGACTGACAAAGAATGGTCTTTCAGGCCTTGGTCCAACTAATGACATATCGCCCAATAACACATTGAACAATTGTGGCAATTCATCAATTCGTAAACTACGAATCACCTTACCTACACGTGTTACACGACTATCATTTGATGCTGCTAACACTGGCCCTGTATCTTTTTCAGCCGTCGCACTCATTGAACGGAATTTTAAAATATTAAACGTCCGATGTCCTATAGTCACTCGTTCTTGTTTATAAAAGATAGGTCCAGGTGAATCTAATTTTATCGCAACCATCGTTACTAACATAATCGGTAACGTAATCACGATTAAAACAAGTGCCACCATAATATCAACTAAACGTTTAATCAAAGCATCTTCAGCAGAAATTTTAAATGGTGAAACTTCAATAATACTTTCATCTTCAAAACTCATAATATTAGGATTCACCATCATTAAGTTTTCAAATTCCGTACTAATAAACAACTTTTTATTTTGTTTCATTAAAAACTCGTAAATTTTAAGCCGTTCACTTTCTTCAATGTATCCTGTTAAGTAGACAATATCGACAGCTTTCGACCATTTTTTAACATTATGATAATAATTATTTAAAATAACATGAGTTACCGTATGACGCTTATTGCCCATACACTCAAAATTATGCACTGCCTCTAATACTCTATCCGGCTGGCCAACGACTAATATTTTCTTTTGCCCTCGTAAACGATGATACAGCCAATAAACCGCAGTATTATAACAGAACATCACGACAGTTCCAATTGCGACATTCCATAACACAACTGAACGTGAAATAGTTTCCCAATTCGCAACATAGGACAATGCCATTACATAGACGGATAAGACAATTTGACTTAAAAGTGTAAAATATAAAATATCTGTTTTCGATTTATTATAAAATATATAAGTTCCAAACAATAAATTGATGACGATAAAGCCCAAAATAATCCATGGCCAACTTTGATGCAATCCGACAAATTCCTTACTCGGAATCGTTCCAGAAAAAGTCACTACAAACGATAGGTACATACTCATTAAAGTCACAATAGACCCAATGGCAACTGCCCCCAGTTTTAATAGTGTATTCCATTCATATCGATTATTCACATTAATTTCCTCTCTGGTATAGTTCTCTTTAACGCAGAAAATCCACTTTTAGTATTTCTACCTATCACTACCAACTCACTAAAAATCCAAATTATTCTTGCGTTATAATTATTCATTATAGCGATTATTCTTCGTTTTGGCTAGCATTGGATAACTGAATCTACTCTGATTACCATTTTCAACTATCGTATGCAGTGGGAAAAACACTACTATATTTCTCATCAGCCTTATGCTTAATCATATTCCTTTATTCATCAAAATACAATAAGACTTTGGAATGAGATATTCCATTCAATTATATTAGATAACAAAATAGGAGCCGATTCATCGACTCCTTACTTTGATTTCAAAATGCTATGCTTAATCAGCTAATTCTTCTAACACTTCTTTAATTGGCACGTATGCCTTAGTGTCATCATCATACAAGTTAAATTCTGTTTCAATGGTGTGTTCCTTATCGACTTGAACATGGACACCACGAATACGACCATTTTCAACATGACTGGTTGTCATCACATAGTCATTAGCACGCACCGTTACACGTTCATTATCATCAGGCACGTATCCAATTTCATAAATAATCGCACCCGCGATAGTATCAACTTCTTCATCACTTAATGATTCATCAAAATAATTGTTGAATTTCTCAACTGACAAACCACCATTGATATAGTAATTTTCCTCATCAATTTTACGAATATCACCTGAACTAGCCACGTCTGTTTCGTCTTCGATATCACCGACGATTTCTTCTAATAAGTCTTCTAAAGTAACAATCCCTTCAACCCCACCGTATTCATCACGTAAAATCGCTAAATGAGTTTGTTCACGTTTAAATTCAACTAATAAATCATCAATATAAATCGTTGACGGCACAAACAAAGGTTCTGATGCAATTTCTCTAAAATCAATATTATCAAACCCATGCTCACGTGCAGCTTTAATTACATTTTTCATGTGGATAACACCAATAACATTATCTTTTTCCGCTTCATATAATGGAATACGTGAAAACGGACTATTTAATAATTCTTCTAAAATGTCTTGATAATCATCTTCAATATCAACCATTTCCGTATCCGTTCTCGGCACCATTACTTCACGTGCTAATTTAGAATCAAGTGATAAGACACCTTCCAGCATCGTTAACTCAGCTGCATCAATTGTTCCCTCTAAACTACTTTCAGCCAAGATAGCTTTCATCTCTTCACGTGTAAATTTCTCATCACGTGCTGAAAAATCAATTGGGGTAATTTTACGCAATAAGCCAGTTGAGGCAGATAATAAGGATACGAACGGTTTAAATACCACTTGTATCGTCTGTATAGTCCCTGCTGTTGCTAGAGTAATCTTCTCAGGCATTTGAAGTGCCACTTGTTTTGGATATAACTCGCCAAATACGAGTGTAATATAAGACAGAATCATCGTCACAATAAAAATCGCTACCGTTTCTACACCTGGAAATGCAGGCAACCAATTTTTAAAGTAGCTCGCAAAACTTGTCGCTGCTTGAGCTGATGATAAGAATCCTGCCAAGGTAATCGCAACTTGAATGGTCGCTAAAAAGTCCTCCGAATTATCCAATAGACGTAATACTTTGACTGCTTTTTTATTACCTTCTTCAGCTAAAGTCGCAATACGTTTACGATTCACCGATACAAAGGCCATTTCACTCGCAGCAAAAAAAGCATTTACAGCAGTTAACACAATAATAATCAAAATTTGATTAAATAACGAATTCCCCGAGGGGTCCATGGTTTTTACACTCCTTTTTATTCCATAACATTAACCGAATAGGCTCGTGCAATCAACACTCGCCACATCAATTAATATAAATCTTTTCAATATAGAAAATATCATAGTATATTTTTTATTAAAATGCAACATTTCTAAATCTAAGGTATTGACAACTTCTCCTACCTAATTAGTACGCACGTGCTAACCAAACTGTATGTTTCGCTGGTTTTCCAGTTACAATACACGTTGTCTTTTCTTCAACTTGCCCAGCAAATGGCATATTACGAGTTGTAAAGCCTGTTTCTTCTTTAATTTTCGCTTCACTTTCTTCTGTTCCGTCCCAACCTGCTAAAATCCAACCTGGAACTTCACCAGCCTCACGTTTTGCTTCAATATGGGCTTTCAATTCTTCTAATGTATTTATATTTGTATAAATATTTGCTTGATTCATTTGACGTGCTTTTTCTAATAAGCGTCCTTGCATCGTTTGTAACTCTGCTTGAATCGTTGCTGTGAAATCATCAAGTGATACAGCTACTTTTTCATCAGTATCACGTGCTTTTAACATCACTTGATTATTTTCTAAATCACGTGGCCCAACTTCGATTCGTACTGGTACTCCACGCAACTCCCACTCATTAAATTTGAAACCTGGACGGTTATCTGTATCGTCAATTTGAGTACGAATACCAACTTTAGTCAATTCAACATTTAGTTCAGTAATTTTCTCCATGATTGCTGGTTGTTTTTGCCAAGGTCCAACTGGAATAAAGACAACTTGTGTCGGTGCAACCGCTGGTGGCAAGACTAAACCTTGATCATCACTATGTGTCATAATCATCGACCCAATTAAACGAGTAGAAGTTCCCCAAGATGTTGTAAAGGCATGTACATGCTCATTGTCTGTATTTAAGAACTTAATATTAAAAGCCTCAGCAAAGCGTGTACCCATATAATGAGATGTTCCAGCTTGAACTGCTTTACCGTCTTGCATCATCGCTTCAATTGAAAATGTTTGTTCAGCCCCTGCAAAGCGTTCTGACAGTGTTTTTTCACCCATAAATACTGGAATTGCTAAAGTTCCTTCCACAACTTCACGATAAATTGTTAACATACGCATTGTACGTTTCACTGCTTCTTCAGCTGTGGCATGAGCTGTATGTCCTTCTTGCCATAAAAATTCTGATGTGCGTAAAAATGGCATTGTACGTTTTTCCCAACGGAAAACATTTGCCCATTGATTAATTTCCATTGGTAAGTCACGATATGACTGAATCCAATTACTGAACGCATCACCGATAATCGTTTCAGATGTAGGACGCAATGCTAAACGTTCTTCTAATTGTTCCCCTGCTGCTTCCGTTACCCATGGTAATTCAGGACTAAACCCTTCCACATGGTCTTTTTCTTTTTGGAAAAATGATTCTGGAATTAACATTGGGAAATACGCATTACGCACACCTTCTTCTTTGAAACGTGCATCCATTGCTTTTTGAATATGTTCCCATATTTCATATCCGTCAGGTTTAAAAATCATACACCCACGTACTGGTGAATAATCCATTAAGTTTGCTTGTTGAATTGTTTGTAAATACCATTTTGAAAAATCTTCACGACGTGTTACCATTTGTTTTCTCTCCTATTCTGGCTCGTTTAGGTTGGCTTGGCATCCACTTCACAAAATTCCTCTGTGCGTTTACACGCACGTCGGTATTTTGCTCCAGTGATTCAAGCCAGAACACCCTAGCTCGCACTATGTATTATTCCGGCTCCAATGAGCTGAAATGACGTCCACTTCAAAAGTCTTCTCTGTGCATTTCTCGCACGCCGACGACTTTCTCCAGTGGTTCATTTCAGAACGCTCATTATCGCACTATGTATTAAAAATAGCTGTTTTTCATCCTTAGAAATTAAGGACGAAGAACAGCTACTCCGCGGTACCACCTTATTTGCTTATCCCTATGGATAAACCAACTTATGACTGATAAGGGAGTCCACCCAACTGATTACATTATAGTAGGTTCACCAATCCGTCCACCCGTTGTTTCCAGCCTAAGACAACGTTCTCTATCGATGCACTTGAAAAGTTACTAATCTATACCTGTCACTATTATAACGACTCCGTTTTTAAAACACAAGCGTGATTTTATGATTAACTTCTTTGTTAACTGAAATCCACTTCGTAAAATATCTTAAGCTCATACATTATATTATCTTTGTACTATCGCATCTTGAGCATCATTTAGCTTATACTTAGTTAACAAGCCCACTTTATTGATTGGCCACATCACTACGTCAGCTTCTCCGATAACATAATCCATTGGAATCAATCCAAAACTGCGTCCGTCCAATGAATTTTGTCGATTATCTCCCATTACAAAGACATATCCCTCTGGGATAGTTGCTTGACCTGTAATAGATTCCAAATTAAAATCACTCGTAAAGTTCCCTGGATATTCTGCTTGCTTTGCAGCTAAATAAGGCTCGTCCATTGCTTTGCCATTTAGCACTAATTGATTATTCTTAACTTCAACGTTATCTCCAGGTAATCCGATAACACGCTTAACGTATAATTTATGTTCTGGGTCTGACGGTGCTTTTAAAATTACCACATCAAAACGTTCAATATCAGCTAATTTCCACATAAATAACCGTTCACCATGTTGTAGAGTATAGTCCATGGAATGACCGTCAACTTTAAATGGCTGTACAATCGTTTTTTGAACTCCCCATACGATAGCAAATACTACGATAAAGGTAATAATGGTACTAATGATTTCACGAATGATTGCTTTTGCGTTCATGTTGAATCCTCTTTTTCTATTAATTTATCGGACAATTCAAATTGAACTCAACATCTCGGTGAAGTAAATACAGTCATCTCATCAATAAAACTGTCACTGACATTCAGCCCAATCCATTTGTCATTCATTTTCATAACTTTTATTCTACCGTTTCACTTTTTAAATTGCAATGATTAGTGAGCCTTGTAGATAAATATTAATACAATTATCTATATATAAAAAGCTTAGCCACTATATATCCATACATTCTTTTCCTCTACTCACTCATCAATACACTCACATCAAGCGTAGTTTTATCCGGTAATGCTTCTACAACTAATTGTCTTTCTTCATCAGATAATTGCCACGCAAGTGGTGTCATCGCCACTAACATTTGCTTTGCTTTCTTATCCAGCGGAACATGGTCACGCACACGCACACTTTGACATTTTGGATAGGCTTTTTGAAATACTTCAATCACTTGTGTATTGTCATACATTTCCATAGGACTTTCATGATACGGTTGTAAAGCCTGACGAATTTCAATTAAATAATCCGAATTAGGAACAACTTTTAATACCATGCCCCTAGGAGATAATAGACGATTAAATTCTTGATAATTAGCTGGCGACAAAATAGATAACATCAAATCAACTTGGCTATCACCTATCGGCATATGTGCCAAATCGCCAACTAAAGATAATTGTTTCCCATTATAAGCAGTCGCTAACTGTATGCCGTCTTTTGATAAATCAATACCGATAGCTGTCAATACATATTCCGCCTTATCTTCTATATAGGACAAATGACTACCCTCACCACTTCCAGCATCTAACACTAGTGTCGGTTGATGTTGGTTAACGTAATCAACTAGAAAAGTATGCAACGCACGATAAAATGGTGTTTGCATAATCACATAGCGTCTTGCATCAAAGAGTGCTTGGTCATATTTTGTAGCGATTAATTGTTTGGTCGTTAAATAATAGTACCCTTGCTTTGCTCCGTCAAAGCGATGTCCATTTTGACAAACCAGTGCATACTGCTCTAGTTGAAGTGGTGCTCCACAATGAATGCAACGCAACCATTTTTCTGCATGATGATTCTCCAACCATTGTTGTGTTAATTCTTTCTTCGATTGTTTCATGTTGCTCTCCATTCATTGCATCTTTATCTTTACTCCTATGTTCATAATAAAAAATAACCCCAAAAATAGCAATGTATTTTTGAGATTATAGATTGTTTAAAGCTGAGTCTAAATTTCAAACTTCTACCCAGCCTTTGTTCTATTCTAATCCACGCACACGACGGATAACATCAGCAATTGTATGTACATAACGATGTACTTTTTCGTCTGTTGACGCTTCTGCCATAACACGCAATAATGGTTCTGTTCCACTTGGACGTACTAAAATGCGTCCGTCACCATTCATTTCTGCCTCTACTTCTTCAATAACAGCTTTTACTTCTGGCTCGTCCATAACAGTATGCTTATCACGCACACGAATGTTCACCAATAATTGTGGGAAAATTTCCACTTCAGCAGCTAATTCAGATAATGATTTACCTGTTTCTTTCATAACAGCCAATAATTGAATCGCTGAAAGCAAGCCGTCACCAGTCGTGTTCAAATTTAAGAAGACAATGTGTCCAGATTGTTCGCCACCTAATGTGTAATTGCCACGACGCATTTCTTCTACGACATAACGGTCACCAACTGCCGTTTTCAATGCGACCATTCCATTTTCTTCAACAGCTTTGTGGAAACCAATATTACTCATAACAGTTGATACAATCGTATCTTCTGCTAAACGACCTTTCGATTTTAAATGTTTCCCACAAATGAACATAATTTTATCGCCGTCAACGATTTCACCATTTTCATCTACTGCGATTAAACGGTCACCGTCACCGTCAAATGCTAGACCTACCATAGCACCTTTTTCTTTTACAAATTCTTGTAGTGCTTCTGGGTGCGTTGACCCAACATGGTCATTGATATTCACACCGTCTGGACGGTCGCCCATTGTGTAAAAATCAGTTTCTAAGTCTGCAAACAATTGATTGATTAATGGACTTGTTGCACCATGTGCAGCATCTAAGCAGACAGAGATTCCTGATAAGTCACCTGAAATAGTTGTTTGAAGATACTGAATGTATTTAATCGCACCCTCATTAAATTCTTCAACTGTACCTAATCCATGACTACTTGGACGTGGCAACTTATCTTCTGGTGCATCTAATAAGGCTTCGATTTCTAATTCTTGGTCATCAGATAATTTGAATCCGTCAGCTCCAAAAAATTTAATTCCATTGTCTTGAGCTGGGTTATGAGATGCACTAATCATTACTCCGGCAACTGCACCTTGCGTGCGTGTTAAATAAGCAACAGCTGGTGTTGAAATCACACCTAATTGCATTACTTCGATACCCACAGATAATAATCCTGCAATCAAAGCACTCTCAAGCATTTGTCCTGAAATACGAGTGTCACGACCTACCAACACACGTGGATGCTCAATTTCTGGTGCGTGTTGACGTAACACATGTCCTCCACAACGACCTAATTTAAATGCTAATTCTGGTGTCAATTCGGTATTAGCTACCCCACGTACACCGTCTGTTTCAAAATATTTACCCATTTTATCTCCTTTATCCTCATACACATTAATTTTGAGTTGTTTCTTCATTCGTTTCAGTTGTTATTTCTTCTGTCGATACTGTTGATATAGTCGTTTCCTCAGTATTATTACTTGACTCAATCGGTGTTACCGTTACATTGACTTCAATCGTTGTTGGATTTGTCACACCATTCGTTTGGTCAACATATCCTATCACTTTTCCTGACTGTATCAATTCACTAACATCTACATACACATCTAATGCAGCGATGTTACTGTCTTGCAGAATAGCCACCGATTGCTCAGTAAAATCATATTGATAAACCAAATCAGAGCGTTGCCCTGTTGAAACAATGCGTAATGGCACCATTTGTGTTTTTGGTTTTACTTCCACTGTCGCTTCGATTTCTGGTTGTGAAATATTCACATCTAATAACTTCCCTGTTTCATCAAGCACTTGCAGTCGATAACGTTTAGTAAAATTCGATGTTTGCGGTGTATGTGAATTGATAATCATCACCACTCGTGCCACTTTGGCAATTTCATCTTGGTCACCAGTCAATGTGACTTCTTGTGCTGATAATTTCACATTAGTCACTTCATAACCCTCAGCAATCGCATTATCAGCAACCTCATACTCAATTTCACGACTCACCGTTTCTTTAACCGAAATCGTTCCATAAAACAAATCAGGTGTTACCTTATATTCCACACTTTTTGGTAAACCATTCACAACAAAACGGATTGCTTTGACACCTGTTTTCATGCCAACAATTGATTCGGTTGTCACCGTCAGATTTTCAGCTGATATTTGATTGATAATATTTTTAGGTCCTGTTAAGCGTACCGATACCGTTTCCGGCATACCACTCACAAATGTCCCTTCTTCATGTTTACCTAGTGCAACTGGCACATTGGATATTGTAACACTTGTTTCAACACTTGCCGAATTATTCGCCTTTTGTAGTGCTCGAGAATGTCCATTTTCATTAGCAACTGATGCAAATAATAACAACGCAAAAAACAGTGATACAGCTCGCATTATCCAAATATTATCAAAAGGACTTTTTTTCATCACGATTCCCCCTTTTGCATTGTGCTAGAAAAGAAATCTTTTACTAATTGCTTAATTGATTTTTCTTGCTCCTGCGTTTCAGAAGTTAAATACTGATGCAATAACTCGTCTAACTCAGCAGCTGATAAATCACGATGTAAATGTCCACGTTTAACGAGTGAAATCGCACCTGTTTCTTCCGATACAATGACCGTCAAAGCATCGGTGACTTCACTTAATCCAATCGCAGCTCGATGACGTGTCCCTAATTCTTTAGGAATTAAGGTGCTTTCTGATAATGGCAAATAACTAGATGCCGACGCAATGCGATAATCCGAAATAATCACCGCTCCGTCATGCAAAGGCGTATTCGGAATGAATATATTAATCAATAATTGATTACTAACATATGAATCCATTGGAATACCTGTTTTAACGAACTCTTCCAAACTATCTTCGGATTCAATAGAAATTAATGCTCCAATTTTACGTCTTGACATATATTGAACTGATTTTTCAATATCAGATATTAACTTATCGCTCGGATTTTGATTGTTTTTACGATTACGAAACAAATTCCGTCCTAAATTTTCTAAGGCTTTACGAATTTCCGGTTGGAATAAGACAATCGCTGCTACGACACCCCATGAAATTACCTGATTTAACAACCAGTCTATTGTCTGTAAACCAAGCATCGAACTCAATGCTCGTGCAATGAAAATCAATGCCACTCCTTTTAATAGGTTCATGACACGTGTGCCACGTGCCCATAATAATATTTGATAAATAATAAACCATACAATGAGTATATCTAAAACTTTTGCTAATGTTTGATCTCCCATATATTGGACTATCCAATCGATCAATGTTCCGCCTCCTATTCTGGTTCGTTCGGGTTGGCTTGACGTCCACTTCGCAAAACGCTTGGAATGTTTTCGCTCTCCGATACTTTAGCTACAAATCTATTTATCTCTTTGATTCGGATTTCGCCTCAAAGTAAAATAATCCGGCACTTCATCACGACCTCCAGTTACAAATGGGTGGCAGCGACAAATTCTCGCCACTCCCATGACACCACCTTTTAATGCCCCATGTTTTTCTACTGCCTCTAACATATAATTTGAGCAAGACGGATAATACCGACATGACGGTGGTAATGCCGGTGAAATATATTTCTGATACAAATGCACAGAACCTTGAATGACTTTTTTCAAATGAATGCCCTCTTTCTCACCTAATTACGAAATAAAACTTGCGATATATTGAATAATCGCTGCCCACGCATAAGTAAAGACGAAGAGCGATACCGGACGATATAGCACCACCAACCTGAAAAACTTTTTAAAGGTTAGATTAGACATACCTGAAAACATACAGAATAAATCATCTGGGAAAACTGGCAAGATGAAGCCGATTGCCAATAATTTTTCAAATGCACGACTATCATTCATTTTTTGCACATATTTATCAAATTGTTCATCTGAAATAAATGCCTTGATGACATGCTCCCCATATCGTCGACCTAAATAAAAATTAATACTTGAACCGATTAGCATTCCAATACAGTTAAATACAAATCCCCAACCAGTACCGAACACTAAATTTCCAATCACATTCGTCAAACCAAATGGAATAATAGGATAGATAATTTGAGAAATTTGTAAACAAATAAAGATTATAGGTGCCCATGGTCCTAGTTTAATTAATAAGGTATAAAACCCACCAGCTGGCTTAAAATAACTCGATTTAGCAATAAAATACGAACCTACCAGAGCTAAGATAATACCTAAAATTGTCGTGATACGAATAATTAATCGCTTTTTTTGTAATGACATACCTACTATAAACACTCCTTTAATTAAGGTTTATTTTTGGACAAATTGATTAAAATACTGATGTACTTTTCTTGCTATCATTCGTTTTTGCATTGAGCGATTCGTTAAGGAATCCCCCTTACCCATGTATTATGTTCTTAGTTTCTTTTTTCTAATCATTCTACTATAATAATAGTAACAGTTTACATTAAGGAGAATGCTTATGATTCATTATACACGTATTTCCTCACTCATTGAAGAGTTAAATCGACAAAAATTGTCAGATTTAATTATCAGTAATCCGACAACCATTTTTTATTTAACTGGATATGAAAATTTACACCCAGGAGAACGTTTCTATGTTTTGCACGTAACAGCTCAAGGCGACTTTTATTTATACTTGAATCGCTTATTCCCAGAACCTGTTTCTCTGCCGGAAAATACAAAAGTTATTTATCATTATGACGGAGAACCAGCATTGATACCTTTAGCAGAATCAATCGCAGCTAACGCACATATTGGTATCGATAAAGATTGGCCAAGTCGTTTCCTATTAGAACTCATCGCACTGAAACCACAAGCTACCTTTACAAATGGTAGTCCCGTCAGTGACGGATTGCGTGGTGTTAAATCAGCTGAAGAAATTGAAACGATGCTTGAAGCATCACATCGTAATGACCAAGTAATGACAGCCATTATCGAAAAAGTGCCAATGGGATTATCAGAAGCTACAATGGTCGGCGAACTCGCAACATTATATCGGCAACATGAGTGTGACGGTTTTTCATTTGACCCAATTATTGCCTATGGAGCAAATGGGGCTGACCCACATCACATCACCAATGAAGATACTCCTAAACTCGGTGACAGTGTGATTATTGATATTGGAAGTTTTTATGGTGGTTATGCTAGCGACATGACTCGTACGGTATTTTACGGAGAACCGTCTGACGAAGCTAAAAAAGTATATCAAACTGTATTAGCAGCTAACCTAGCAGCAATTGCCCAAGTCAAACCTGGTGTCACTTTTGCGTCTATTGATAAAGCAGCACGTGATGTCATTGAAGCAGCTGGATACGGCCCATACTTTACACATCGCACTGGTCATAGTATCGGTATCGAAGTCCATGAGCCAAGTGATGTTGGCCCATTTAACCAAGATACAGTCAAAGTCGGTAATGTCTTTTCAATTGAACCGGGCATTTATTTACCAGGGAAACTAGGTGTGCGTATTGAAGACTTAGTCGTAGTGACGGAAGACGGTTGTCGTGTTCTCAATGAAGCACCAAAAGATTTACATATTATTTCTCCTAAATAATCATAGTGAAAAAATAAGGGACTGAGCACAAATTCTATAGTACCCAGTCCCACTTATTTTTCACTTGTTTTGCGTCACCTTTTAAAGATATATGGTTGACAAAAACCTAATTCCCTTATATTGTTAGCACTATAATCATTCAGCAAAAGGAGCCAAAGATGTCATCTACCACACAAAACGTATTATCGTATCTACTCAATGCCTTTCCTAATGCGATTTCTGGACAATATATCGCTGACCAATTACATGTTTCACGCAATACAGTTTGGAAAGCAATGAAAGAGTTAAAAAATCAAGGGTATCCTATCGAACAATTTCATAAACGTGGTTATGCTTTAACGCATTTACCAAACACATTAAACCAAGCTCAACTGACCTATTCACTACAAGCGATTTGGCCGGAATTAAACATTCAACTGTATGACCAAGTCACTTCTACCAATGATTTAGCAAAAATACATTTAGGTCAGCACCCCAATCAACCAGCACTGATTGTCGCAACCGAACAAACAAAAGGGCGTGGTCGTCATGGACGTCAATTCCATTCATCAATTGAACATGGTTTGTATATATCTCTCGTCATTAAGCCCAATACGAAAGTGATACAAGACATTCCACTGTACACTCTATTGAGTGCTAGTGCTATGGGACAATCCCTATCGCCATTTCTCAATCAGCCGATACAAATTAAGTGGGTCAATGACTTATTTTTTAATTATCGTAAAGTCGGTGGCATTTTATGTGAGTCGATTATGGATATGGAATCTGGACAAGTAAATGGAATTATTATCGGAATTGGATTAAATTTAGCCGGTGATTTTAGTCAAGCAGATGCAGCCACACAACAAGTAGCCGGTACACTATTTGGCAACTCATTGCCAGAAAATTTTAATTATATTCAATTACTCGAACGCTTTTTACAATTATTTTTACAGTATCATCAACAAGTCGATACTCGTGATTATTTAACCTTTTATCAACAACATTTACTTGGTATCAATCAACGCATTCATTATCAGCAACAACAAAGCAGTCACTATGGCACGATTAAAGGCATCAATGAATACGGTCATCTCATTGTCGAAACTGATAATGGTGATATTCAAACTTTACTAGGTCAAGAAATACATTTTGATAGTAAACAATTTACAAACAGAACATAGGCAATCCAAACGAACAAAAAAGGAGTCTTAATATGAAAACAAAAGAAATCACATTAACTGCCCTATTACTAGCCCTACTCATTGTTGGTTCTCAACTCTCTATCCCAATGTGGCCAGTTCCAATTACACTGCAAACCTTAGTGGTACTACTCATTGGAATGCTAGCTACTCCAAAACAAGCAGCGATTATTACGATTAGTTATGTATTACTAGGTATTGTTGGCTTACCAGTCTTTGCTGGCTTTAAATCCGGCCCATTGTTACCAACACTAGGCTTTTCAATCAGTTTTATTCCAGCAACTTTACTGATGAGTATCGGACTTAAATCAATCTCACGTCAAAATCACAAAGCCTTATTTTTATACAGTCTATTAGCGAGCATCGTCATCTATGCGATTGGAGTGCCATACTTAGCTTATGTACTCAATCATGTAATGAATTTAGGAAAATCTGCTAGTGACATTCTAGCAATTGGGCTTACTCCCTTTTTATTAGGCGACTTCCTTAAAATTATTATTGCTATTTTGATTACGCAACGTGTCTATCCTTATTTACAACGAAAAATATAAATGACAACACCCTTTGGAATGGAGGGTGTTTTTTTACGCATTGAAGCACTTTTGTGTTACACTACTTTTAGTAAATAGGGACAGGAAAAACTGAAGATATGCCCCTTGCAAACAGAGCTTATTACTAAAGCGAACATTATAACTGCTCATGCAAACCATAAAAGGAGTTATCATTATGCACGCAATTAAATGTCCACATTGTGGCGAAACATTTCAAATTGATAAAACACATTATGCAGCGATTGTCAGTCAAGTAAGGACGCAAGAATTTGATTTAGAAATCCACCAACGCCTAACTCAGATTGAACAAACACATCAACAAACTATCGCACTAAAAGAAGAACAATTAAATACACAATTTCAACAAAAACTTGCCCAACAACAACAAGAATTTAATGAGCTAACACATACATTGGAATTAGAAAAGCAAAAAAATAGCCAAGCAATCACTGAAATAAAGCAACAATTAGAACAGGAATATGCCAAACAACTCCATGCAAAAGACCAACAATTGCAACAACTAGAACATCAAGTGCAACAAATCAGTCAACAAAATCAATTAACCTTATTCGAAATGCAGTCGCAAAAAGATAAGCAAATTGACGCATTGACGGCTCAACTACAATTACACGAGAAAGAAGTTGCTTTAGAACAAAATAACTTAAAAGAAAAATATGAATTGCAACTCAAACAAAAGGACGAAACCATTGCCTTTTATAAAGATTTCAAAGCAAAACAATCAACCAAAATGATTGGTGAAAGTTTAGAACAACATTGTGAAATCGAATTTAATCGTTTACGAGCTACTGCCTTTCCAAAAGCTATATTCGGTAAAGATAATGATGCGAAATCCGGTAGTAAAGGTGACTACATTTATCGTGAATTTGATGAGCAAGGGACTGAAATCATCTCCATCATGTTTGAAATGAAAAACGAGGGCGATGAAACGGCAACGAAGAAGAAAAACGAACACTTCTTTAAAGAACTCGATAAAGACCGTCGTGAAAAGAAATGCGAATACGCAATCTTAGTCAGCCTACTCGAATCCGATAGCGAATTATATAATGGTGGTATCGTCGATGTATCGTATGAATATGAAAAAATGTACGTTATCCGCCCACAATTTTTTATTCCGATGATTACCTTATTACGCAATGCTGCCCTTAATTCATTGCAATACAAACAAGAAATTGCTTTAATGCGTGAACAAAATATTGACATCGCTAATTTTGAAGATGACTTAAATGTGTTTAAACAAGCATTTGCCAAAAATTATGAATTAGCCAGCCGTAAGTTTAAAACTGCTATTGATGAAATCGACAAAACCATTTCTCATCTAGAGAAAACAAAACAAGCCCTGTTATCTTCTGAAAATAATTTGCGTTTAGCCAATAATAAAGCCGAAGATTTAACGGTTAAAAAATTAACTCGTAATAACCCTACCATGAAAGCCAAATTTGATGCGTTGGAAAAATGATTTTGTTTAATTTTTAGGTACTAATTCCATTGGCAAAGTTCACTCAGCGAAAACACATTACGATGAAACCAATCAAAAATTAATCATCAAATTCAACATGGCGAATAAACTGGAAAAAGCCTTACCTTTCACTAATATTGACAGTCAAACCGAGAAATCTATGGCGATACTTTATAAATAGACGAACTTTATCAACAGCCTGTTTTCAAATTAAATCGAAAACAGGCTATTTAAGTTATCACCTACCCATTATAAATACAATACATCATCAAATTTATCTTTATTTTCTTCATACAAATGATGTGTCACCATAATGACCGTCGCATCTTTATCATTCAACAATATATTTTCAATCATAATCGCTGATTCTTTATCTAAATTTGCTGTACTTTCATCTAACAAATAAACTTTATGCTGATTAAGCAGCATTCTTGCAAATGCAATACGTTGTTTCTGCCCATCTGACAAATTCTTGCCGTTTTCTTCAATCATCATATCCAATGTTGCGAATGAATCGAGTTGCAATTTAGACGCTATCGTATTGATAACACCTAAATCAAGATGACGCCACAATGAAATATTATGATTTAATGTGGCATTAAAAATATGTGGTTGTTGTGCTATATAGCCGATGATATTACGCAAATTTTTTGCATCTGCAATACGTCTATTATCTACTAAAATACTTCCGTCAAAATCATGGATTCGCCCTGAAATAATATTTAACAACGTTGATTTTCCTGAACCGCTATCCCCTAATACCACATACTTTTTACCTTTTTCAAACGTAAAGTTTATATCCTTAAGAATTGTTTTCCCCGCAATCGCATAATGAATATTCTTAAGTTCAATGGCTGTTGTAAAGGAAATTTCTCGATTATTCTCCGCTTGCTTAGGCTCAAATTCTTGATATTTATCAAAGTAGACTTCTACTGTTTTAAACATCATGAGATTTTGACTACCTTGCGACACACTATTAAATATTGCCGATGCTAAACTACCCGTAGAACTTAACGCACCGAGTGTTACAACATTAAAAAAAGCTAGTATACCAGTTACTGTTACAATACCAACTTGACTAAAGATATTAACAAACCCAATAAATCCCTCAGCATACTTTGTTGTTTTAACATATTGGACTTTCTCATTCATCAAGCTATAAGATGCCTTTTGAATATTACGTTTCATATGAGTAAAAATATTAAAACTATAAAAAATATCATAACCAGAAATCATATCTTGAATCTTTGATAAAAAGGTTTCATTCGCAGCAGCTAAGTGTTCTGTCGAACGATTCATTTTTTGCTCAAACAATGACGGAAACTTCATCATAAGTCCCATTAATAAAAATGTCGCGAGCACCAATGAATAATGATAGGAAACAAGTGCCACAATTGATAATCCCACTGAAAATACATTCCCCCATAAAGCATAATATTGTCTGATTCCATTCATCTCTATCTGTTGAATATCATTATTTAGCCAAGATATATATGTACCGTCATTATTCATTTTAACATTTTGAAACGATGTGATTGCCAGCTTATTGACAATATGCTCCCTAATATCACTACTAATTAACTGAATGACTTTTTCCTCATAGGCAGACGCAAAATAATTAATGATAAAAAGTAGCCCCCACATCATTAAGCTGATTAAATTCCAACCGACAAAGCGTTTCACATCACCTTGTATCAAGGAATCCGTAGAAATAGTGTGAATAACTGCTGAAATAGTTTGTATTAATGTCATCACAAAGGTTAGAAATAAAACACAGATATTCTGTTTTCGGTAACGTTTTATGAATACTCGCATCATTTAATTTCCTCCTTTCCAATCCATACACTTATTTGCGGAAATCTCTTTTTCAGCTTGATGAATTGATTCACCTGTTCTTGATTGCTTAACTGTTCAAATTGTTCCAATTTTCTAATTAGTGCTTTTATTAATTTATACATTGTAAATCCTCCTCATATTCATTCTCCATTCGTTCATACATATCACGCAGTGGATATTGCTAATATACCGTTAAAATAATACAATGAGAAAAATGATTACTATATGAAACGGAGTGACTTTGGTGGATAACTTAGGATTGTATTTTCGCATCATTAGAGAAAGTAAAAATATTAGTCTTTCTTCTTTAGCAGATGACCAAATATCAAAGGGAATGCTATCTAAATTTGAACGTGGTGATTCAGATATTAGCATTACTCGTTTTTTTCACTTGCTCGAAAAAATTAAAGTATCACCCAATGAATTTTTCTTTCTAAAAAATCAATATAAAGCCGACGGTTTTGAAGAAATATTGTCAACTATCCAAGCAAGTGCCTTATCAGGCAACACGAAAAAATTAGTTCTGTTATTAGATATGGAACGTAAAGCCTACTCAGCACATGGCGATAAATACAATCAGTTAAATATCATCATGATTAAAGCTGTCTTATACGGTATGGGAAACTCTGATTATAAATTAAATTCTCAAGAATTGGATTATATTTTAGATTATTTATTTAGATGTGAAAACTGGGGACTCTATGAACTTATCCTATATGGCAATAGTATGGAAGCTTTGCCTTTAGAATCTGTCATCTCATTTTCGAAATCCGTTCCACAAAAAATATTGTTGATGAAAGACTCAGGAAAAATGTTAGAAATTGGTTTCAATGTCATTTTAAATTCACTTAGTTTGTGTATCGAAAATAATTACAGAGAAAGTGCTCAATATTTTGTTACGAGTTTAGAGTCTTTGGAACTACCTGAAGTGATGTTGTTTGAAAATACTTTATTACGTCTGTACAAAGGTGCTTTTTTAAAGAAATTCAATATCAATATCGCTGTAGGAAATCAATTAATAGAAGATTCCTTATCAATCTTTCGCTTAGCAAACTGCCTTGATTTACACGACTTATTTTCAAAAAACATCGCAGAACTGCTTGTTTAATTTTCGAAACAAAATTAGACAACAGAACTTTAACCACCAAAAAAGTCCGGCTTAGACCGGACTTTTTGTGTACACATTATTATCTAACGCTTGAAGAAGAATCCGTTTTTGTTCTAAAAATTCGGGCTGAAAAACGACTTCTTCAAACTTATCTCGCTCACCTGTAACCGTCAACTCTGTCGTGATACGACCAGGCTGTCCATTTAATACATAAACTTTATCTGCAAGTAATAGTGCTTCTTCCACATCATGCGTAATCAGCAGTGTCGACCAGTTCATCACTTGGCGATAAGTGATAAACCACCGATGCATTTCACGCCGAGTGACTGCATCTAATGCACTAAAAGCTTCATCGAGCAACACCCAATCTCGTTTAAAAGTAGCTGTGCGTAAAAAAGCAATCCTTTGACGCATTCCACCACTGAGTGCACTCGGATAATAATCCGTCCATTTCTCTAAAGCAAATTGCTTTAGTAACTCAACAGACTGCTGGTATGCTACTTTTTTAGGAACATGTTGCAGTAACAAAGGCAACATAATATTTTCAACCACTGATTTATGGGGTAATAACATATCTTTTTGTAGCATGTAACTCACTTTACCTTTGATAGCTGTTTGCCCCTCAATTGAAATATGTCCAGTCTGAAGTGATAAATGCCCTGCAATCAAATTGAATAAGGTAGTTTTCCCTACCCCACTTCTACCTAAAATAGCGACTGTTTGACCTTTCTCAACACTTAAATTGATATCTGCTAACACATCATGATTGTCATATGCATAGCTAACAGCTTCTACCTTTAACATATGTCCCCCCCTATTAATGATTATTGAATAAATGAATTATCAAAATACGTGCCGTCCAATAAAGTTTTATCAACTAATTCATGGTCTACTAACCATTGATAAAAGCTATCCCAACGAGTTTTGTCAATCACACCCCATTTACTCACATCATCAGCATAATGAGCAGCAATCCATTTTTGAGAGGCTACAACAAAATCACGCTGGTCTTTTAATTCTGGAGCTGCTTGAATCAAAATATCTGCAGCTTCTTCTGGGTGTTCTGCTGCATATTGATACCCTTTTTTAATGGCTTGAAGAATGGCTTTCGCTTGCTCTGGTTGCTTACTTAAATAATCATTGTTCGCAATAATAACTGGAGAATAGAAGTCTAATTCTTTAGCATAATCTTTGAAAAAGAAGAAATTGGTTGGCACTTTTTGATGTTCTGCCATAATTCCGTCCCATGCATAATAAATCCATGCCGCATCAAATTGATTATTCGCCAAACCAACTACTGAATTATCAGCTTGATTCGGAACAAGTTCCATTTTACTATAATCGCCACCGTCTAATTCGATAATATATTTTAACATCGCTAATTCGGTTGGGTCATTCCATGTCCCATACTTAAAACCAGCCATATCTTTTGGAGACTTGATATTAGTAGATTCATTCGCAATCACACCAGAAGTATTATGTTCTAAAATCGCTGCAACTGCCGTCACAGGCAAGCCTTTCGCAAAACGGTGTGCTAGCGAATCTTGAAAACTAATCCCAAATTGTGCTTGACCCAATCCGACTAATTCAGTCGTACTTCCTTCTGGTGGTCGGCGAATTTCTAAATCAACCCCAATTGCGTCAAAATAGCCTTTCGCTTTCGCAACATATAGACCAGTATGATTCGTATTTGGAACCCAATCTAAAATTAAATCAACCTTTGAGGCTGCTGATACATTAACTGTCAGTAAACTTAATAAAATACTAAACAGCAGCATTCGTAATATTACTCGTTTTTTCATCTTGTTGGTTCTCCTTTCTGTAATCCAACTTAGCGTATTACTCCGCTACGTTTTTTCTCTTGATATTGCCATGGTAATAACCAGCGTTCAACAACACTTACTAAGCTCATAAAAAATAAACTTAATAATGAAATCAATACAATGACGGCGAACATTTTATCATAGGAAAATGCCTTACGGGATTGAATCATATACACACCTAATCCAACAAAACCACCTAACCATTCTGCTACAACAGAACTGACAAAAGCATAGGAAACACTCACTCGAAGTCCACTGAAAAAATAAGTCATACTTCCCGGCAATTTCACATGCCATAAAATTGCCCAACGACTAGCACCCATTAATTCTAACAATTGAATCGCCTGTTTATCAGCATGAGCAAAACCGTCCAGTAAACTGATAACGATAGGAAATAAGGTGGTTAGTACAACGAGTACAATTTTAGGTGTCATATCATATCCGAGTGCTAGCACTAATATCGGAGCAATCGCAACGGTCGGAATCGTTTGCGAAATAATTAATAATGGATAAATAGCACGATTGAGCCATGACACTAAATCCATAATAAACGCTAATAAAAATGCTAATGCAATACCTATCAGTAATCCTAACCATGCTTGTGCAAGAGTCACTAAACTGTTATCCCATAAGGTTCTCCATTCATGTATAAAAACTTGTACGATTTCAGACGGAGCTGGAATAATAAAACGTGGCAACCAACCTTGTTTTTGTGTAAACTCCCATAATCCTACCAATACTATACTCATTACGATAGCTGGCATTATTTTTTTCCAGTGTGAATTGATATCCACTTAAAACACTCCTATTCTGTGTCGCTTAGGTTGCCTTAACGTCCACTTCGTAAAACACCCTAGCTCACACTATCTTTAATATTTTTATGATTCTTCTGCTATTCATCATCTTCTTTCGATTGTAGAATCACACAAAAAACCTACCTTGTACCCCATAAAAGTGCACAAGATAGGTGTCATCTGTTTTGTTATATATACTTAAACAAACCACATTCCTACGCAAGTACTAACTCGATCAGGTTATAAGGGTTCAAGTAATATCACTCATCTCAGCCAATGGCACCCCTTGTGTGTTGCTTTCAGTATAACAATTTTTAAATAAGTTGTCTACTTTTCACATTCAAACTAATTATTTCACATGGATTTATATTAATAGAAATCACTGAGTTTATCCCCTAAGAAAACAATTCTTTTGACTCCTCACATATCTTATGGTACATTAAAGGTGCAAGAAGTGTGAAGAGCTTTTGCGTATAGCAAAAAGAGTAGATGAGGGCAATCATCTACTCTTTTTTGTAATTAGGCAAGGCTAATTACTCAGGTTATTTTTTGTCGCCTTTATCTTCAAACATTCTGATTAACCATTCAGAAAGGATATTTGATACCACATTGACAAGTAATGGAATGAAGATAAGTATGAAGAGCTCTTCCATACGCATAGCACTCACCCCCTAACCGTCGTTAGTATGGTTAGGCGACAAATATATAGCAAAGCAATCTTATCACATCAATAATTCTTCCTTTACGGCATATTCAGAAATCAAGAAGTATAAAAGATTTTAACAGGGTAGGTGAGTTCCTTTTTGTATCAAACAATCCGTTATTTTTGTACATTGTTACCATTGTCTGATAAAATTTTCATATCAACTATAAAACACAATACGACAATGAGATATCTTTTCAACTCATAAAAGTCTAACTAAGGAGTTTTTCTTATGTTAAATAAATATACAGTCCTATTTCTACTCACAATACTCCTATGGCTAATACCTGCCCCAGTCATAGCACAAGAAGATACAACTATTTGGGTCATCACCGATGTCCATTACCTATCTCCGTCATTACATGATAAAGGCGAAGCTTATCAGCATATCCAAAAAACAAGTGCTGGAAAAGACTTTGACTACGGAGTGGAACGCATGGAGGCACTCATTGGCGAAATTCAAGTAGCTAAACCAGATAGTTTAATTGTATCCGGCGATTTAAGTTTGAATGGCGAGTATCAAAGCATGGCTGATTTAGCTAATTTTTTCGATAAAATTGAAGAACTTGGTACAAAAGTCTATGTTATCCCTGGCAATCATGATATTTCCAGTGGCTGGGCTCGAAAGTTTGACGGCGAGGACTTTCTTCATACACGCCAAGTATTGCCACCAGATTTCAAAGCCCTTTATGCCAATCATGGTTACGATGAAGCAATCGAACAAGATGAGCATAGTCTAAGTTATGTTGCTTCACTCAATGATTCTTTGTGGCTATTGATGATTGACAGTAATATTTATACACAAACAGAGGGGCATGGCGTACCAGCTACCAATGGTATTATCAAAAAAGAAACACTCACTTGGATTGAATCCATTTTAAAGCAAGCCAAAGATAAAAATATAAACGTGCTACCTGTTGTCCACCATAATTCGATTACCCATTTTTCTCAATTAGAAAAAAACTATACACTGGACAATGCAGTTGATTTTCGTGAATTATTATTCCGATACAATATCCCTTTGACTATCAGTGGACATATTCACACACAACATGTGGCACATCTCGAAGAACGTGGGCATCACTTAACCGATATTGTGACCGGAGCATTTTCATCATATCCGTCCTATATCGGCAAGTATCAACTCAACCATGAAAAAATCACCTATACGGCTGAGCCATTAAAGGTAGAGCAGTGGGCAAAAGCCACTCAACAAACGGACAAAAATTTAACAGAATATTCTACTTATATGGCAGAATTATTCAATATTAGTAGCCGTCAATTTGCTTTTCGTGAAATGATTGACGGTGGTTGGTATCATGACGATGAGCCAATTCTTGAAGAAGTAGCTGATTATATCGCTCTAGTCAATCTAGCATTTTTTGCAGGAAAACCGATTCAGTCCTTTGATTTAAGTCACTTTAGTGATTTAGATAAAATTCATCAGCTCATCAAATCTAACGGCAGTCGTATATTTAAACACTACATCGAACGAATTGACCACGAACTTCCTGACTATACAGCTCCTTTGGAAATTAAGTGGTGAAAAATAAACAGCAAACAGCCGATTAACAAAATTGGCTGTTTTGTTATATAGAGACAGCCTTTCAAATTTACAGGATACCTTTCTCGCCGTTGTCTTGAAAGCGATGCCCACACATTGTATAATAAATTTAGATTAAAAAAATATTAGGAGGCTTTTCATGACAAACGCCATCTCTGTAACCATTAATAACTTTGTCAACAGTGCAATTGAACAAGAATTAATTAATCCGATTGACCGCCACTATATAACGAATCGCTTAATGGCTTTAGTAAATATTGATGAATTAACCAATGAAGTAAGCAATAAAACACATTTACTAACTTTAATGGATAATTTGACACAATATGCTGTTGAAAATAATGTGATTGAAAATATCGGCTATGCAAAAGAACAATTTGAAGCAGCCGTAATGGATTTAATTACACCAAGTCCGTCACAATTAAATGAAACATTTTGGAAATTATACCAAGAACATCCTGAAAAAGCGACAAACTATTTTTATCATTTATCGCAAACAAATGATTATATTAAAACACGCAATATCGCTAAAAACATTCAATTTAGCGCATCATACAAACAATACGGAGATTTAGATATTACCATTAACTTATCTAAACCTGAAAAAGACCCTAAAGAAATTGCTCTAGCCAAAACAGCAAAGCAATCTAATTATCCATTATGCTTACTCTGTATGGAAAATGAGGGCTACAAAGGACGCAGCAATCACCCTGCTCGTCAGCAACACCGTTTGGTACGTCTGGATTTAGACGGTCGCCACTATGGTATGCAGTATTCGCCTTACGTTTACTATAATGAACATAGTATCTTTTTAAGCGAAAAGCATACTCCAATGAAAATTGACCGCAAAGCGATTGATAATTTACTTGCAATCGTTGAACGCTTACCACATTATTTTGCTGGTTCAAATGCTGATTTACCAATTGTTGGTGGTTCTATATTAGCTCATGACCACTATCAAGGTGGACGCTATACTTTCCCAATGGAACGTGCAACTGTCTTTGATACTGTTAAATTATCTCAATATCCGACAGTTTCTGCACAATTGGTCAAATGGCCAATGACGGTGATTCGACTTACTGCTGATAAACGTCAAGATGTAGCAGATGCCGGAGAAGCTATTTTAAACTTTTGGCGTGAGTACTCTGATGAAAGCGTAGATGTTATCGCCTATACTGATGACACGCCACATAATACGGTCACACCGGTTGCACGTCGTCGTGGCAATGCTTTTGAGTTAGATATTGTATTGAGAAATAATCGTACGACGGAAGAACACCCAGACGGATTGTTCCACCCACATCAAGATGTTCAACACATCAAAAAAGAAAATATCGGTTTAATCGAAGTAATGGGACTCGCTATCCTACCACCACGCTTAGTCGCTGAATTAGAAGCAGTAAAACAATACTTATTAGGTGCTACGCCACTTTCAACCGTTGCAACTATGCACCAAGAGTGGGCACAAGAACTTCAATCTCGTCATACAGAAATCAATGAAAACAATATTCAAGCACTTATTGAACAAGCTGTTGCTGACAAATTTGGTCGTGTCTTAGAAGACGCAGGTGTCTTCAAACAAGACGAGCAAGGTATCGCTGCTCTTATGCGTTTTATTGCAGCATTTAATCAGCAATAAGATTAGTTTAAACTCAAATAAAGCCCCAAAGTATTTTATATACTTTAGGGGCTCTTTCTCTATTCAATTAAAAATCACGTTCATCAGGACTTTGATATTCAGCAATACCTTTTAATGTATCCAAAATTTCACGGTCTGCTGCTGCTAATTCAAAATCAACATCTAAGTTATTTTGAATGTTTTCAGCTGAGCTTGAACGTGGCAATGGTACAAAACCATGGTCTAAACTCCAACGTAATGCAATTTGTGCCGCTGAACGATTATAACGTTCTGCCATTGCAGCTACGATTTCATTGCTAAATAATTTACCACTACCGAAAGGACTGTATGCTTCCAATACAATATGATTCGCTCGACAATAGTTCACAACATCTTGTTGTAATAGACCAGGTGCCAATAATATTTGATTGACCATTGGCTGAATACGAGCTTGTTCTTTCAATGATTCTAAATGATGTACCATGAAATTCGACACACCAATCGCACGAATTTTGCCTGCTTCGTATAAATCTTCCATTGCACGCCAAGACTCTGCATTCGCTTTTTTCCACTCATCCGGAGAAATCTCACGTAATGCTTTTGGATTTGGCCAATGAATCAACACTAAATCAATATACTCTAATTGTAATTTTTCAAGCGATTCTTCAAGTGATTGCTTCGTATTTTCATAACCACGCTGATTATTCCAAACCTTAGTCGTAACAAAAATTTCTTCTCTTGCTAACTCACTATCTTTAATCGCTAGACCGACTGCCTTTTCATTCCCATAAATTTGTGCTGTATCAATATGACGATACCCTACACTTAACGCATGCTTCACTGCATCATAGGCAACATTATCAGCTTCCGGTAATTGCCATGTACCAAATCCAATACTTGGCATAGTTACGCCATTATGAAATACTACAGTTTCTGTCATTTTCATCATCCCCTCAATATTATTCCGCTTTCATTATAGTTGATATAATTAACGTAGTAAAGTAATTTAAGGAACTACCTAACAGTCAAACGATTGAAAATGTGAGTTTTTTTAATTTTATAGTTGATTTTTAATTTTATGTGTGTTAAATTAATCTTACATTAATTCAGCGAGAGGAGCTTATCAAATGTTATACCATTCTTTTAATAATGTCATTATTATTATTAACTTCAGGACTTAGTTAGTTGATTCATTCAATTAAACAAGTCCTATTCGTGTTAATCTAGAATGGGATTTATAAGTTTCAGCCTTTCCCATTCATAGTGAATGAGAAAGGTTTTTCTTTTGTCTTAATAAAAAATATAAGGAGCGATTACAATGAATTTATTTACAAACTTTAACCGATTATTCCGTGACTACTTATCTTGGACTGTCTTAGCAGCGACTGGGATTGCCCTATTCTTACCAAATTATTTTACATGGGCAACAGCGATTGTCACTTATCTTTTACAATTCATCATGTTTACAATGGGATTAACCATGACCTTAAAAGATTTTAGCGAAGTCTTCCGTAAACCTACTCGCATTTTATTAGTTGAAGTAGCCCAATATTTATTCATGCCATTTTCAGCTTTTATGCTATCGCAACTCTTTCATTTGCCTAGTGAAATGGCATTGGGGCTAATCCTAGTTGGTTCAGTCCCTGGTGGTACATCATCAAATGTAATTACCTATTTAGCAAATGGTGATGTTCCCTTATCAATTAGTGCCACTAGTGTTTCAACTTTATTAAGCCCACTTTTAACACCATTCATGTTATCATTATATGGTGGAGCTTATTTAGAAGTAAGTTTTATGGCAATGTTTCTATCAATTGTCAAAGTAGTTTTAGTGCCTGTGGTACTAGGGTTATTAGTTAACTATTTCTTCGGTTCGCACACGCAAAAAATCGGAGCAACATTACCTACACTATCTTCCGTTGCTGTACTCGTTGTGTTAATGGGTACTGTTGCTGTAAATCGTGACACTTTACTATCAACAGGAGCCTTAATGTTTTTCGTTGTATTCTTACATAATTTAAGTGGTTATAGCTTCGGCTACTTATTAGGATTTTTATTTAAGTTAGATAAAAAAACAACTCGTGCAATGGCTGTTGAAATCGGCTTGCAAAACACTGGATTAGCTGCTAGTCTAGGATTAGCTCATTTTTCACCAATAGTTGCCGTAGCCGGTGCTGCTGGTGCAGTCGTACATACCTTATTTGGTAGCCTTTATGCCAATCTTTGTGCAGCAAGAGATGCACGTGATTCATTTAGCCTACCGTTCAGTAAAAGAGCCAAATCATCTGTAACATCTGCATCATAATTTTAGAAAGAAGGAACACTTTATGTTAACACTTGCTCAAGTCACACGTCCTGGTGTCGGTCAATATATTAGCGAATCAGGGGCTTTACGTTATTTAGATGAAAAAATCTCTATGTTTAAGCAGCCTTTAATTATTACAGGCGATTTATCTTATGATGCTTTTTTGAAATTTTATCCCGGGACTCGGGCCTTTAATGTATTGAAATACGATAGAACAGCTTCCAATGAAAATATGGCTCATTTAGCTCAACAAGCACCTGTCGATACGGATATTGTCATCGGAATTGGTGGTGGCAAGGTGCTCGATACGGCTAAAGGAACAGCAGAATTATTGAATGTCGAATATATCACAATTCCTACCGTATTAGGTACATGTGCAGCCTACACACCATTATCTGCTGTCTATCACCCTAATCACTCATTTAAAACAGTCGACTACTATCCACGTGCAGCTTATGTTTGCTTAGTTGATTTAGATTTACTCTTAGACTCTCCATTGAAATATTTAATGGGTGGCATTGGCGATACATTGGCAAAATGGTATGAGGCAATCGCTATTGCTGAACGTCTTGAGTCATGGCCAGCTATGGTATCAATGGGGCTTAATAGTGCAAAATTAACGCAAGAAATCTTACTGCGTGACAGCCAATTAGCTATTCAAAGTTTGCAAACAAAACAATATTCACCGGAATTTCATCGTGTGGTCGATGCGATATTTGCCATTGCCGGTTCTGTCGGTGGTTTTGCCGGTGAATACGGAAGAATGTCCGGTGCACATGCTGTTCATAATGGAATGTCGCTCGTTCATGAAACTCATGAATTTGAGCATGGAGTCAAAGTAGCCTACGGCATTTTAGTCCAACTAGTAGCACTCAATCAAATGGACGAAGTTCATCGCCTGTTAGACTTCTATCATACCAATGGTTTCAAAGCAAAATTATCAGAATTTAATGTAACAGATAATCTTGAAACTCATGCACGCACAATCGCCGATTTTGCTGCATCTGACGCTGAAACCTTTAACTTAGCCAAACCAGATTGTACTAGCGACGATGTTTACCAAGCAATCTTGACCTTAGAATCACTATAACTTTAACAAAAACAGCGAGAAACAAAAGCTATGTTTCTCGCTGTTTTTTAATTGCTTTCTAAAAACTGAATTTGTTGATTTTCAAGTGAAGAAATACGACAAATCGAATGTACTGGCACGCCCTTTGCTTCTAGTTTTTGACGCCCAGCTTGAAATGATTTTTCAATACAAATACCAACACCAACAACAGTTGCACCTGCCTGCTCAACTAAATCAATCAAACCTAACGCAGCTTCTCCATTCGCTAAGAAGTCATCAATAATTAACACTCGGTCATTTTCATTTAAATATTGTTTTGAAATAATCACACGACTAGTTACATTTTTAGTATAACTATGAACATCTGTTTCATAACGTTCTTGATTTTTCAATGTAGACGGCTGCGTCTTTTTAGCAAATAACATCGGCACTTTAAAATGAGCAGCTGTAATAATTGCCGGAGCAATCCCCGATGCTTCAATCGTTAATACTTTTGTTATCCCAGCTTGACGAAAACGATAATAAAAATCAATCCCAATCTCTTGCATAATTTGTGGGTCGATTTGGTGATTCATAAATGAATCCACTTTAATGACATTGTTAGGCAATACTTTTCCGTCTTTTAAAATGCGTTCTTTTAAATAACTCATACTTAACGAATCCTTTCTATCTCTGTATAAACGTAATTACTATACTCCTATTATGACCTAATCCTATCCTAATCGCTACCAAATATTGAAATAACGCAAAAAAATAGCCGTATCGTTCGTCTTTTTATCCGAACAACAACGACTATCTTTTTAAAAAATTTCATTTTCATACTCCACACGATTCATATACAAACCTTGTGGAGGAGCTGTTGGCCCCGCTTGATTGCGATTTTTTACTTCAATTAAGCGTACCAATTCATCAACTGGCTTTAATCCGTCACCTATTTGCAATAGAGTTCCAACCAATATCCGAATCATATTATATAAAAAACCATTGCCATAAAAACGAAAGACTAATTCTTGATTGTCTAAATCTTCATACACTTGTGCCTCATATATCGTACGGACTTTGTCTTCCTTGTCCGTCTTGGTTGAGCAAAAACTCGTAAAATCATGTGTTCCAATAATGGATTGAATAGCTATCTGCATACGTTGTAAATCATAGCGATACCCATGGTGCGTTGTATATAAACGTTTAAATGGATTCGGAAACTGCCCGATATCCACTCGATAAATATATTCTTTCGCTACACTATGATACCGAGCATGAAAATCATCAGCAACTCGTGCAGCAGCCACCACACAAATAGAATCGTCCAATAAACTATTGAGTGCACGCTGCAAAGCCTCAGGGTGAATGGCAGCAGGATAATCAAAATGCACTACCTGCCCCAATGCATGCACACCTGAATCCGTTCGTCCTGAACTAGATGTCGGAATATGCTCTCCTTTTTTTAATTTTGCCATTGTGGCAAGTGCTTTTTCTAAGGCCGCTTGAATCGTTGGCCCATTCGGTTGCACTTGATACCCCACGTATTGCGTACCGTCATACTGTAATTTTATTGCATATCTTGGCATAACAACCTCTTACACATACAAACGAAGTGCAATCAACGCAACTGTCACAATAACAAATGCCAACACAACCCAAAAATCCTGTCTTGTAAACTGTAATTGTCTGAACTTTGTGCGTCCCTCGCCACCACGATAGCCACGTGCCTCCATAGCTGTCGCCATTTCTTCGGCACGATTAAATGCACTGACAAATAATGGTACAAGTACTGGTACCACTGCTTTCATTCGTTGAATAAAAGACCCTTGGTCAAATTCTACACCACGAGAACGTTGAGCATTCATAATTTTTTGTGCCTCATCAATTAATGTCGGTACATAACGTAAGGCTATTGAAAGCATTAGTGCAATTTCATGCGACGGAAAACCTATTTTTTCTAATGGACGTAACATATGTTCAATCCCGTCTGCTAATTCCAATGGTGCTGTTGTCAAAGTTAAAATCGTTGACATCATAATAATTAATACCAATCGTAAAAAGATATAAATAGCATTAATTACCCCTAATGACGTAATCACTATCGGCCCCCATTGAAAATAAACTTCACCACCAATAGTGAAAAATATTTGAAAGACAACCGTAAACAAGATTAACCAAATCATCGGTTTGACACCATTAATAAAATAAGATAGCTTAATCCCTGTCAATGCAATCGCTAAAAAAGTAAATAGAATCAGTAAACCATAACCCCATAAATTATTAGCTAAGAAAATAATCCCAATAAAATAAAAACTACCTAATAATTTCGTACGTGGATCTAAACGATGAATAAATGAATCCGATTGAATATAGCGACCTAATAATAATTTATCTAACATCAGTTCCCTCCTCATCTTTCAAGGCAATAATGTCATCAATTAAGGCTTCAACTGATAATGGATAATGTGTGTGTGCAATACCTAGTCGTTCTTCCAAACGCTTCATAAAATGTAATGTATTTGGTAATCCTAATTGATAATCATTTAACCATTCATCATCTTGAAACAATGCCTCTGGCGAACCTTCCGTTAATTTCGTTCCTTGATTCATCACAATCACATGCTCTGCATACGACACCACATCTTCCATATGGTGCGTTACCATTACCATTGTTAAATTTTGTGTCTTTTGTAAATTCACAAACATTTCTAACATTTGAACATGTCCCATTGGGTCTAATCCAGCTGTCGGTTCATCTAAAACTAATATTTCAGGCTCAAGAGCTAGTACACCAGCAATCGCAACACGTCGCATTTGTCCGCCACTCAAATCAAATGGCGACCGACTGTATAAAGTTTCGGATATGCCCACTAATGCTAATTTTTCACGTGCAATCCTTTCTGCTGCTTCCTCTGTCGCACCGAAATTTAACGGCCCGAACATCACATCTTTTAAGACCGTTTCTTCAAATAACTGCGCCTCTGGAAATTGAAAGACAACTCCTACTTTTTTACGCAATGGTTTCAATGACTCATGTTTCGACGTAGCCGTAACTTTTTCTCCTGCAATCGTTACAGACCCAGTTGTCGGTCTCACTAACACATTCAAATGTTGCAGTAAAGTAGATTTACCTGAACCTGTATGCCCAACAATCGCTGTAATCTTTCCTGCTGGTATTTCAAGATTAATATCATATAACGCTCGGTACTCAAACGGAGAGTTTGCATTATATGTATAGCCTACTTGCTCAAATACGATGTTGTTAACCATTCAAGTAGTGCCTCCTCTGATAAATATTCTTCCGGAACATTAATTCCTCTATTTGCTAAACCTTCTTTTAATTTTTGAGCAAATGGCACATCTAATCCCATCTGAATTAATTCATCACCTCGCTCAAAAATCTTATCCGGTGTGTTTTGCTCCACCAAATCCCCTTGATTCATTACTAAAATACGGTCAGCATAACTCGCCTCATCAATATCATGCGTAATGGAAATCACCGTCAAATGATGATGTTCTTTTACTTTCTTTATCGCTTCAATCACTTCACGACGACCAAGTGGGTCTAACATCGCTGTCGCCTCATCTAAAATGATAACATCTGGACGCAAGGCTAAAACACTCGCAATCGCCACACGCTGTTTTTGTCCACCCGACAATCTTGCCGGTTCACTTTTACGAAACGATTCCATTCTAACTTCTGCCAAGGCTTCTTCGATACGTTGTATCATCTCCGAACGTGGCACACCATGATTCTCTAAACCAAATGCTACATCATCCTCCACAGTTGCCCCAACAAATTGGTTATCAGGATTTTGAAAAACCATACCGACTGTACGGCGGACGTCCCAAACGGTATTTTCATCAAGTAATTGTCCATTGACATACACTTCTCCGGCATCTGGAACTAATAACCCATTCAAAATTTTTGCCAAAGTTGATTTACCTGAACCATTAGGTCCAATAATCGCAATCCATTCTCCCTTTTTAATTGAAAAAGAAACATCCTTTAATGCTTGGTATTCTGAGTCAAAATATTTAAATGACAAATCTTTAATTTCAAAAATAGAATCTGACATCTATTATACTCCTTTTCTGGCTCGTTCAAGGCTGACTGCCCTCGCTCACACTCTATTCATTCTTACTCCAATAAGTTTTTTTAACACTCATTGTTTAAACTCACAATCAAAATCCAATACTTTGATTGAATATACTTATTTTCAGCTATTATTAGCAATTCTCAACTAAATACATACATAACATTATAACACAGATACCTTTTAATTTAATACTTTTCCGTTTTAATATTCAGCATTCGGACATAAATTATATCGGGAATTATATCGAAATTACCCAAGTGTGCAATATATTTTGAATATACCTTTTACGGCAAAATAATAAAGCACTTGACAAAGATGATTTGTTCTACCAAGTGCTGTATTATTTTAATAATATGTACTGTCAATAAGAAATAAATTGAAACTTAAGATTATCTAAGTATTTGCTCATTCATACGGGTTTATACATCATGACTTAGATACCCATGGTGTATATCTCAGCCACTAGAAAAGTTATAGGCAACAAATCAATCCAGCAAGCTAGAATACGGTTCTGCTTGTAATTGATATAATTCCTTGTAGTAATCATTCGATTGCATCAATTCCTCATGACTTGAAAATGCTACAACTTCACCACGTTTAATTAGTAACACTTTATCGGCTTTTTTAACACTCGATAATCGATGTGTCACGAAAATAACAGTTTTTCCAGTTGATAATTCTAAAAATTGTTTGTAAATTTTGTTTTCAAGTTTAGCATCAATAGCAGCAGTAGGCTCATCAAGTATCAAAATGTCTTTATCTGCAAAAAACGCACGAGATAAAGCAATTTTCTGCCATTCTCCACCAGATAAATCGGTAGCATCAGCAAATATTTTCCCTAATTGTTGGTCTAAGTCAATATTTGATTTTTCAGGATAAAAACCACTCTTTGTTAAAGCTAATACTATATCAGCTTCATTAGTGTTCGTTAAATCAGATATGTTAATATTTTCTTTTAATGTAAAATTATATCGATAATAATCCTGAAAAACAGTGGCTATCAGTGACCGATATTGTGTTATATCTAATGAATTGATACTCATATTATCAATTTTAATCGCATTATCAGGTGCTTGATACAAACCGCATAATAATTTTACAAGCGTTGTCTTACCTGAACCATTTTCACCAACGATAGCAATTTTTTGACCTTTTTCAATATCAAAACTAACTTGATTTAAAACATTTGCGGTTGTATTGGGATACCGGAACGACAAATTATCTACACTGATTTTTGAAAATGTGTCAACTGATGTATTTGAATTTGACGCACTAACTGACGCACCCATAAAATTAAAGTATCGTTCCATATAAAGTAATGTATCATAAAGTAAACTACTCTCTTCTATTACCCTAGACATACTTTGCATCGTATAAACAATCGCACTTGAAAAAATCAAAATTGAACCGGCAGCAAATCTTCCTTTTGTTACTCCATTTAATACATAAACAAAACCACCCACACTAATTAGTGCTGTGACAAAAAGAAAGCTAATTGAAATACTGAACTGTTTCAGACGATTATTTTTTACACCAACAATTATCTTTTTATACGTATCTAAGTATTTATTTTTGATAAATGAATGCATATTATACATTTTTACTTCTTTAATGGCTTGATTTGATAAACTTAAACTACCATAATAATTAAGTTTTCTTGATTCAGGGCTATTCGATACTAATGTTTCAAATGCTTGTTGCTGAATTCTGTAAAACATCAACCCTTGTGGTATTAATACAATTAAAATTGCCACTGCAATCAACAGATGAAAATCTACCAATAGCCACAGCATAGAAATTAACGTAATCAAATTTCCAATAACGCTTGACCCAAATACAATTAAATTAACTGGTCGCCAACTCGCTTCAGATTGAATCACATTAATATCATCGTAAAATTCAGAATCTTCAAATAATTCAATGGTCATCATTTCTTCAGTTTTATCTATCAAACTAGTATTCAAATATAGTGTTAGTTTATCAGTCAGCTGTCCTTGTAGAAAGACATTGAGTGGAACTGTCAAATTATTGAGTACAAATAATACACTCCAAAATATTAAGTAGAGATTCACAGAAGAAAACTGTTGTTGCGCAACCAAATTAATTAAAACATTTGACACCCAAACATTTAATGTGGGAATTAAATATTGAATTGGAACAATTAACAATATTAATAAGGTTACTTTTACATCTGCTCTAAAAATAAGTCTTAAACTTTTAGAATACAATTCAAAATATTTTTTTAACTGCATATTATTATTCACCTCTTCCATATCTTTTATATATACCATTTCCTAATTAAGTCTGATATTAATAGCGAACAAACTCGACTAATTATAAAATATCAAAATGAAATATTACTAGCATATAAATATGCCTACGTCAAAAGCTACTCTAAATTGTTCATGACACATTCACTCCTCGAACTATGTATAGGTACTTAAAACGGTTACTTTATACTTTTATTTTATACCAATCATTTTTATAACACAACATTCAAATATATTTATTTTCAATAAACCATTCAAAAATTTCAATTGCAACGCAAAAAACACTTGAACCAAAGTCCAAGTGCACAATAATATTAAAAAAAGCTTTTACGATGTTAGCACATGTCAAGGTACCACACTAAAGGATACCTTGACTTTTCCGAAAAATCGGTGTGCTTAGAGCTAGACCATTACATCAATGTAATAATCATAACACTCCCATCATAAAAGTTACTGCTAATAAAGCAATTATTATACTAACTCGATAATTACCATTGGTGCGCCATCACCACGACGAGGTCCTTTTTTAAGGATACGTGTGTAACCACCATTACGTTCTGCGTAACGAGTTGCATAAGTATCGAATAAACGTTGTAATACACGTTCAACAACAACTTCTTCACCTTCAATACGAGCATCTGCAATTTCATTGCGTAAGAAAGCTGCTGCTTGACGGCGTGCTGCTAAATCACCACGTTTAGCTAAAGTGATCATTTTTTCAACAAATTTACGAACTTCTTTAGCACGTGCTTCAGTTGTTTCAATACGCTCGTTAATTAATACGTCTGTTGTTAAATCACGTAGCATTGCTTTACGTTGAGCACTTTTACGTCCTAATTTACGGTATGCCATGCTTGGTTTCCTCCTTTACATTGTCTATTTATTAGTCATCTTGACGTAAACTTAAATCTAAGTTTTCAAGTTTTTGCTTAACTTCTTCTAACGATTTACGACCTAAGTTACGGACTTTAATCATTTCAGCTTCGCTCTTATTCGTTAACTCTTGAATTGTGTTAATACCTGCACGTTTCAAGCAGTTGTAAGAACGAACTGATAAGTCAAGTTCTTCAATGGTCATAACAAGCATTTTTTCTTTTTCTGCTTCTTCTTTTTCAACCATGATTTCAGTATGACGGGCTTCATCATTTAAGTTCACAAAAATATTTAAATGTTCAGTCATAATTTTTGCTGCTAAACTTAAAGATTTTTCAGGGCTAATTGAACCGTCGGTCCAAATATCCATCGTTAATTTGTCATAGACATTTTTTTGCCCAATACGTGTGTTCTCAACTTGATAATTAACCTTTTGAATAGGTGTATAAATCGAATCAATTGGTAATACTCCAATTGGCATATCTTCACGTTTGTTGTGTTCTCCACGAACATAACCACGACCAGTTGCCACATTGATTTGCATATTTAATTCAGCACCTTCAGCTAATGTACAAATATATAAATCAGGATTTAAAATTTGTACTTCATTGTCATGAATAATATCAGCAGCAGTCACTTTCTTAGGTCCTACTACATTTAATTCAATCACTTTAGATTCTTGAGAATGCAATTTCAATGCTAACTGTTTCAAATGAAGAATTATCGTTGGGACGTCTTCAACAACGCCTTTCACGGTAGCAAATTCATGTAATACTCCATCAATTTGGATGCTAGTAACAGCGACTCCAGGTAACGAAGATAACAAAATACGACGTAATGAGTTTCCAAGGGTTGTTCCATATCCACGTTCTAGTGGCTCAATCACGATTTTACCAAATTTGGAATCGTCACTGACTTCAATCGTTCTAATTTCTGGCTTTTCAATCTCGATCATTGATTATCATATCCCCTTTCAAAACGTTTTATTGTAATGATAATTTTGTAGCATTACATGTAGCTTAATGAGTAAATCCCATTATACACGGCGACGTTTTGGAGGACGGCAACCGTTATGTGGAATTGGCGTTACGTCACGAATTGCTGTAACATCTAATCCTGTTGCTTGTAAAGAACGGATAGCTGATTCACGACCAGCACCAGGTCCTTTAACAGTAACTTCAACAGATTTCATACCATGATCCATTGCACCTTTAGCTGCAACTTCAGATGCCATTTGAGCAGCAAATGGAGTTGATTTTTTAGATCCACGGAAACCTAATGATCCTGCTGAAGACCAAGAAATTGCGTTACCATTAACGTCTGTAATCATCACGATTGTGTTATTGAATGTAGAGCGAATATGTGCAACGCCTTTTTCAATATTTTTTCTCACACGACGACGACGACGAGCTTGTTGTTTCTTTGCCATTAACTATTTACCTCCTTATCCTAAATTCTTAATTATTTTTTCCCTGCGACCATTTTCTTAGGTCCTTTACGAGTACGTGCATTATTTTTTGTATTTTGTCCACGTACAGGTAATCCTTTACGGTGACGGAATCCACGATAAGAACCAATTTCTTGAAGACGTTTAATGTTTAATGAAACTTCACGACGTAAGTCACCTTCAACTTTGATGCCATCGATAATAGCACGGATACGGTCTAACTCATCGTTTGATAAATCTTTAACACGTGTATCTTCTGATACATTTGCTTCAGCTAAAATACGTTGAGCAGTTACTTTACCGATTCCATAAATATATGTTAATGAAATAACTACACGTTTTTCACGTGGAATATCTACTCCTGCAATACGAGCCATATTACTTGTGCACCTCCTTTATATTAACCTTGACGTTGTTTATGTTTTGGATTTTCGCAAATTACCATAACTTTTCCGTTACGTTTAATAATTTTGCATTTTTCACAGATTGGTTTTACTGATGCTCTAACTTTCATTGATTTCCCTCCTTAAATTTAAACCTGATGGTTATTTAAAGCGGTATGTAATTCGACCACGTGTCAAATCGTATGGAGATAATTCAATTGTTACTTTATCTCCCGGCAAGATTCGAATGTAGTTCATACGAATTTTACCTGAAACGTGAGCTAAAATTTCATGCCCGTTCTCTAATTCAACCTTAAACATTGCATTCGGTAAAGTTTCAATGACTGTACCTTCAACTTCAATTACATCATCTTTAGCCATTCATACTTCCTCCTCTTACCTTTTAATACTCAAAGTCATGATTCCTGTCATCCTATTTTTCTAAAATAGAACGCACTTCACGGTAAACTTCTTCAATTGTTTGATCGCCTTCGATCGTATGAAGCAATCCACGTTGGTCATAATATTCAAGTATAGGTCGAATAGATTCCATTTGGAGATTAATTCGATGTGCTACCTTTTCAGGTTTATCATCTTCTCGTTGGTAGAAATCCGTTGAACCACAGACATCACATACACCTTCAACTTTTGGTGGATTATATAGTTTATGATAAGTTGCACCACAGTTACGGCAAATAATTCGCCCACTCAAACGTTCTTTTAAAACTTCTGGATCAACCTTAATATAAATAACAGCATCAATTTGCGTATTTAACTCTTTAAGGTTTAAGTCTAACGCCTCTGCTTGAGCACTTGTTCGTGGATACCCATCTAACATAAATCCTTTTTCAGCAACATCTTGTTGAGATAAACGTTCACGAACGATACCATTCGTTACTTCATCTGGCACAAGGTTACCTTGATCAGTATATGATTTCGCTTTTAAACCAAGCGGTGTTTCATTTTTTATCGCTTCTCGGAACATATCACCTGTTGCAATATGTACCACTTCATAATCACGCTTGATAAATTCACTTTGTGTTCCTTTACCAGCGCCTGGTAATCCCATTAATAAGATATTCATACTATCGCTTCCTTTTTATTGCTTATCAAGCTGTAAAAATCCAGTGTAACGACGTTTCGCCATACGACCTTCAATTTGTTTAGCTGTTTCAATCGCAACCCCTACAACGATTAATAAACTTGTACCACTCAACGCAATTTTTGATGGAATTTTCCATACGAAACTTCCGACAATTGGCAATACTGCGATTATTGTTAAATACAAAGCTCCTAATCCACTTAAACGATTAATTGTTCGAGTTAAGAAGTTTTCTGTATCTTTACCAGGTCTTACACTTGGAATGTAACCACCTTGTTTTTGTAAATTTTCAGCAACTTTCTCCGGATTGACTTGAACTAATGAGTAGAAGTATGAGAATAGAATCAATAGTATCGTATAGAAAATCGCACCATATAAATGTTGCAAATTAAAGATATTCGCTACGACAGCTTTCCATCCACCTTCACTACCAAATTTGAAAAAGCCCATAATTGTTTGTGGAGTTGAAATTACAGATGTTGCAAAAATTACTGGAATTACTCCGGCTGAATTGATTTTTAATGGTAAATGAGCAGTATGTTTTGCTCCAGATGCTTTTTTCGAATGATGAATCGGAATACGTAACTGTGCTCTCTCCATCACTACGACAATAATAATCAATATCACAATTACTGAGATTATTAACATCAATATCAATAAGTTACGTGTTAATTTATCTCCAGCATTTGTTAAATAAGTTTGGAAGTAACTATAAAACTGCTTTGGTACTTCGGCAACGATACCCGCAAAAATTAACATGGATACACCATTTCCGATACCGTTACGAGTGATTTGCTCCCCTAACCATACTAAAAACATTGTTCCAGCCGTCAAGACTAGTGCAATTGTTAAGTATGTAGGCATACTTGGGTTTTTGATTAAGTTTAATCTAGATAATTGATTAAAACCTAATGATAATCCGTATGCTTGAACAAAACCAATTAAAATTCCTGCATAAGTTGTCGCTTGATTTAATTTACGACGACCTACTTCACCTTGCTTAGCCCACTCCGTAAACTTCGGCACAATATCCATTTGTAATAATTGAATAATAATGGATGCTGTAATATAAGGAGATACACCTAATGCAAAGATAGAGTAACGAGCTAATGCCCCTCCACCAAATGTATTAAGTAATCCCAATACACCAGCCGATGCTAACGTTTTAATTGCGGCTGCATTGACACCAGGAACTGGAATATGAGAACCTAATCTGAATACTGCGAAAATGAAAAGCGTGAAGAATATTCTGTTACGAATATCCTTGCTCGCAAATGCATTTTTCAAAAAGGTAAACATCTTAGATCACCTCGATTGATCCACCAGCTGCAGTAATTGCTTCTTCTGCACCTTTGGAGAATTTAACCGCTTGAACAGTTAACTTTCTTTCCAGTTGTCCTTCACCTAGAATTTTAACACCTGAAAGCTCTTTTTTAATAATGCCTGCTTCAATTAATAAAGCTGGTGTTACTGTTGTGCCATCTTCAAAACGGTTTAATGTTTCAACATTAACAATCGCATATTCTTTACGGTTGATATTGTTAAATCCACGTTTTGGTAAACGACGGAATAATGGGTTTTGTCCACCCTCGAATCCTAAACGTACGCCACCACCAGAACGAGCTTTTTGACCTTTTTGACCACGTCCAGCAGTTTTACCATTACCAGAACCTTGACCACGACCAACACGGTTACGTTCTTTACGTGAGCCTTCTACCGGTTTTAATGTATGAAGTTTCATCCTTGGGCACCTCCTTGTTAAAAATTTTTAAATTATGCTTCTTTAACTTCTACTAAATGACTAATCGTATTCACCATACCACGAATTGCTACGTTATCAGGTTTTACCACAGTTTTATGTGGTTTAGTTAAACCTAAAGCTTTAGCAGTTGCGATTTGGTTTTTAGGACGTCCAATTAAGCTACGTTTTAATGTGATTGATAAGTTCGCCATTTAATTGTCCTCCTAACCTAAGATTTCTTCTACTGTTTTACCACGTAATGCAGCAACTTCTTCAGCAACTTTTAATTGTTTTAAACCTTCAACAGTTGCACGAATCATGTTGATTGGTGTGTTTGAACCTAATGATTTAGAAGTAATATCCGCTACCCCTGCCAATTCGACAACGGCACGTACAGGACCTCCGGCAGCAACTCCAGAACCGGCTGTTGCTGGTTTAAGAAGTACACGACCACCACAGAATTCACCAATTACTTCATGAGGAATTGTTGTTCCTGTCATTGGTACAGCGATTAAGTTCTTTTTAGCATCTTCAACAGCTTTACGAATAGCTTCTGGAACTTCTTGAGCTTTACCAGTTCCGAAACCAACGTGACCATTACGGTCGCCGACTACTACTAATGCAGAGAAACGTAAACGACGTCCACCTTTTACTACTTTAGTAACACGGTTAATCGTAACTAAACGCTCTTCAAGATTTTCTAAATTAGCTGGATTAATAAATACCATGAATCGATGTCCTCCTTTTCTTAAAATTCTAAGCCGTTTTCACGAGCAGCTTCAGCTAAAGCTTTTACACGGCCATGGTATAAGTATCCACCACGGTCAAATACAACAACTTTATGACCTTTTTCAACTGCACGTTCAGCTACTAATTTACCAACAGCAGCAGCTTGTTCAACTTTAGTTCCTGCTATTGATTTTTCATTACTAGAGGCACTTGCAAGCGTCACACCCGCTACGTCATCAATTAATTGAGCGTAGATGTGTGTATTCGAACGGAATACGTTCAAGCGTGGGCGCTCAGCAGTACCAGAGATACGATTTCTTACACGTGCGTGACGTTTACGACGCACTTTATTTTTATCTGGTTTAGTAATCACAATTGTCACCTCTTATATTATGTATTATTAAAATGTAAACGAAGTTAACTGGATTATTTACCAGTCTTACCTTCTTTACGACGTACGATTTCGTTAGAGTAACGAATACCTTTACCTTTGTATGGCTCTGGTGGACGAACGGCACGAATATTCGCTGCTAATTCGCCAACTCTTTCTTTGTTGAACCCTTCAACAATAATTGTAGTGTTGTTTGGAACTTCAAAGCTTACGCCATCTACTTCTTCAAATTCAACTGGGTGAGATAAACCAACACTTAATGTTAATTTGTTACCAGCTTTTTGAGCACGGTACCCAACCCCAACTAAGTTTAATTCTTTTTTGAATCCAGTTGAAACACCTTCAACCATGTTATTGAACACTGAACGAGTTGTTCCGTGTAATGAACGGTTTTCTTTTGAATCATCTGGACGAGAGAATGTTACAACATTCTCTTCAATTTCAACATTAATACTTGGAGCTAATTCACGAGTTAACTCGCCTTTAGGTCCTTTAACAGTCACTGTATGACCATTTAATTCTACGGTTACGCCTGCTGGGATTACGACTGGTTTTTTACCGATACGACTCACAGGGCTGCACCTCCTTTATTTTATTTAGTTGTTTAGATTACCAAATATAAGCTAATACTTCGCCACCTACACCAGCTTGACGAGCTTGTTTATCAGTAACAATACCGTTTGATGTAGAGATAATTGCGATACCTAACCCATTTAATACTTTAGGTAACTCTTCGTTTTTAGCATATACACGTAAACCTGGTTTTGAAATACGTTTAATACCTGTGATAACTTTTTCGTTATTACGTCCGTATTTTAAGAATACTTTGATTTCGTTTTGTTTATCATCTTCAGTTACTTCATAGTTTTTGATGAAACCTTCATTTTTTAAGATTTCAGCAATCGCAACTTTCATATTTGAAGATGGAGCAGAAACTGTCTTATGACCAACACTGTTCGCATTACGAATACGTGTTAAGAAATCTGCAATTGGATCTGTCATAACCATATGATGTTTACCTCCTCTTTTACTTTTAAATTACCAACTAGCTTTTTTAACGCCTGGAATTTGACCTTTATAAGCAAGTTCACGGAAGCAAATACGGCAAAGTTTGAATTTACGATAAACTGAGTGTGGACGTCCACAACGTTCGCAACGTGTATACTCTTGCACTTTAAACTTAGGTTGACGTTTGTTCTTTTGAACCATTGATGTTTTAGCCAATTAAATTCGCCTCCTTATCTTATTTCTTGAATGGCATGCCTAATTCTTTTAATAAAGCATGACTTTCTTCATCGGTACGTGCAGTTGTTACGATAACAATATCCATACCACGCACTTTATCTACACGATCATAGTTAACTTCTGGGAAAATTAATTGCTCTTTAACACCTAATGTGTAGTTTCCACGACCATCAAACGCTTTGTTTGATACACCTTGGAAGTCACGTACACGCGGTAATGAAACAGTAATTAACTTATCTAAGAAGTCATACATTCTTTCACCACGTAATGTTACTTTAGCACCAATTGGCATACCTTCACGTAAACGGAAACCAGCAATTGATTTTTTCGCTTTAGTAATAAGTGGTTTTTGACCTGTTAACAGAGTTAATTCATCAACTGCTTTTTCTAAGTTTTTAGCATTAGAAACAGCATCACCAACACCCATGTTAACAACGATTTTTTCTACTTTTGGAACTTGCATAACTGAAGTGTATCCAAATTGTTCAACTAACTTTGGTGTTACTTCCTCAGTAAATTTTGCTTTTAAACGATTTACCATTGTTTGTTATCCTCCCTTCTTAGATTAGTTAATTGTTTCGTTTGATTTTTTAGAATAACGAACTTTTTTACCATCTTCGAAGCGGTATCCTACACGAGTAGCTTCACCTTTTGAATCTACTAGCATAACATTTGATACGTGAATTGGTGCTGGGAATTCTTCAATTCCACCTGTACCAGTTTGTGATGGTTTTACATGTTTTTTAGCAATATTTAAGCCTTCAACTACAACTCGATTTTGCTTTGGTAAAGTTTGGATTACTGTACCTTGTTTACCTTTATCTTTACCTGCAATTAATTGTACTTTGTCGCCTTTTTTGATACGCATGTTTGGTTTCCTCCTTCGTTTAGTTTTACAGAACTTCTGGAGCTAGTGAAACAATCTTCATGTAGTTGTTGTCACGTAATTCACGTGCAACTGGTCCAAAGATACGCGTACCACGTGGGCTCTTATCATCACGAATAATAACGCAAGCATTTTCGTCAAACTTGATATAAGAACCATCTTTACGACGAGCTCCTGATTTAGTACGAACGATTACAGCTTTGACTACGTCACCTTTCTTAACAACTCCACCGGGTGTTGCATGTTTAACCGTTGCAACAATTACATCCCCAATATTAGCAGTTTTACGTCCAGATCCACCTAAAACTCTAATAGTTAAGACTTCACGTGCACCTGAGTTGTCGGCAACTTTTAATCGACTTTCTGTTTGAATCATTTTCGATTTCCTCCTTCCAGATTAACTGTTTATTAGATGATTACTGCTTCTTCAACAATCTCTAATAAGCGGAAGCGTTTCGTAGCAGATAATGGACGAGTTTCCATGATACGTACGATGTCGCCTTCTTTTGCACTGTTCAATTCATCATGTGCTTTGTATTTTTTAGAGTATTTAACGCGTTTACCGTATTTAGGATGTGTTTTACGAGTATCTACTTGAACTGTGATAGTTTTATCCATTTTGTCAGATACAACACGACCTTGGTATACTTTACGTTGATTGCGTGTTTCAGTCATACTTTATGTGCCTCCTTTTGCCTGTGGTTACTTAGACAACTCTTGCTCACGCAAGACTGTTTTGATACGAGCAATTGTTTTACGTACTTGACGTAAACGGGCAGTGTTTTCTAATTGTCCAGTTGCTAATTGGAATCGAAGATTAAATAATTCTTTCTTAAATTCTTGCTCTTTCGCTACCATTTCAGCAGTGGATAATTCTCTAATATCTTTAATTTGCATTCGATTCACCACCATATTCTTCACGTTTTACGAATTTAGTTTTCACTGGCAATTTGTGAGACGCTAAACGTAATGCTTCACGTGCAATCTCTTCAGAAACACCAGCTACTTCAAACATAATTTTACCGCGTTTAACTGGTGCAACCCAACCTTCAGGTGCCCCTTTACCAGAACCCATACGAACCCCGATAGCTTTTGCAGTATAAGATTTGTGAGGGAAGATTTTAATCCATACTTTCCCACCACGTTTCATGTAACGAGTCATTGCAATACGGGCTGCTTCGATTTGACGGTTTGTAATCCAGTGAGATTCAGTTGCACGTAAACCATAAGTCCCGAAATCGATTTGTTTACCACCTTTTGCTTCTCCACGCATTTTACCACGGAATTCACGACGGTGTTTTACACGTTTTGGTACTAACATTGATTAGTTCCCTCCTTTCTCAGAGTTGTTGCGTTGTGGTAAGATTTCACCACGACAAATCCATACTTTAATTCCTAATTTACCGTATGTAGTATCTGCTTCTTCCCAAGCGTAGTCAATGTCTGAACGTAATGTATGTAAAGGAACAGTTCCTTCAGAATAGCTTTCAGTACGAGCCATATCTGCACCATTTAAACGACCAGAAACCATTGTTTTAATTCCTTGAGCGCCAGCTTTCATTGTACGTTGAATCGCTTGTTTTTGAGCACGACGGAATGCTACACGGTTTTCTAATTGACGCGCAATGTCTTCAGCAACTAATTTTGCGTCTAATTCAGGTTTTTTAATTTCCACAATGTTAATGTGTACTTTTTTGTCTGTTAATTTATTTAATTCAGCGCGAATTGCATCAACTTCAGCGCCACCTTTACCGATAACCATACCTGGTTTAGCAGTGTGGATAGTCACAACAACACGGTTAGATGCACGTTCGATTTGAATTGTTGATACAGAGGCATCTGCTAATTTTTTGTATAAGAATTTACGGATGCGTAAATCTTCGTGTAAAAATTCAGCATACTGTTTATCAGCATACCATTTAGCATCCCAATCACGGATGATGCCTACACGCATACCAATTGGATGTACTTTTTGACCCATTGATTAAGCCTCCTCTTTTTCTGATACCACAACTGTAATGTGGCTTGTACGTTTGTTGATTGGCGAAGCTGATCCTTTCGCACGTGGACGGAAACGTTTAAGTGTTGGTCCTTCATTAACGTACGCTTCACTTACGTATAAGTTTTCTAAATCTAAATCATAGTTATGTTCAGCATTTGCAATAGCTGATTTTAATACTTTTTCTACAATTGGAGATGCAGCTCTTGGCGTGAATTTTAAAATCGCCATTGCTTCACCAATTTGCTTACCTCTAATAAGATCGACTACTAAACGAACCTTACGAGGGGCAATACGAACTGTTTTAGCGATTGCTTTTGCAGATGTAATTTGTTCTGACATCTTTTATTCCTCCTTCAATTAGCGTTTCTTAGTCTTTTTATCGTCAGCAGCATGTCCTTTATATGTACGAGTTGGGACAAATTCACCTAATTTATGTCCAACCATATCTTCTTGAACATACACTGGTACATGTTTGCGTCCATCATATACAGCAATTGTTAACCCAATAAAATTAGGGAAGATTGTTGAACGACGTGACCATGTCTTGATTACTTGTTTTTTGCTGCTTTCATTTTGCTCTTCAACTTTTTTCATTAAATGAGCATCAACGAAAGGCCCTTTTTTCAAACTACGACTCACAGTGTAGCCTCCCTTCGGTTTTTTCGATATTATCTAGTTTCTATTTTTTACGTCCACGGATGATTAACTTGCTAGATTTTTTCTTAGTATTACGAGTTTTTCTACCAAGTGTTGGTTTACCCCATGGTGACATTGGAGATTTACGACCGATAGGTGCACGACCTTCACCACCACCGTGTGGGTGATCATTCGGGTTCATTACAGATCCACGTACTTCAGGACGTTTAGACATCCAACGAGAACGACCTGCTTTACCAATGTTAATTAATTCGTGTTGTTCATTACCAACAGTACCGATTGTTGCACGACAAGTTGATAAAATCATACGCACTTCACCTGAGTTCAAACGAACTAAAGTGTATTTACCTTCGTGACCTAATACTTGAGCACTTGTTCCTGCTGAACGAATTAACTGAGCACCTTTACCAGGTTTTAATTCGATATTGTGGATAACAGAACCTACTGGAATGTTTGCTAATGGCAATGCATTTCCGATTTGAATATCTGCATCAGCACCTGACTCAATTTTTTGACCTACTTTCAAGCCTTTAGGTGCGATAATGTATGTTTTAATACCGTCTTCATAATGTACTAAAGCGATGTTTGCTGAACGGTTTGGATCGTACTCGATTGTAGCGATTGTTCCGATAACACCATCTTTATTACGTTTGAAGTCGATCACACGGTAAGCACGTTTATTTCCACCACCTTGGTGACGAACTGTGATTTTACCTTGGTTATTACGACCTGCTTTTTGTTTTTGGCTTGATAATAGAGATTTCTCTGGCTTAGAAGCTGTAATTTCTGAGAAATCATAGCCTGTCATATTACGACGGCCGTTAGAGGTCGGTTTGTAATGTTTAATAGCCACTTAAATTCCCTCCTATTTCTTCATATTTCTTGAATTAAATTATTCAGCTTCTTGGCCAAACAATTCGATTGTTTTTGATTCTGGTTTTAATGTTACGATTGCTTTTTTGTATTTACGAGTGAAACCTTGGTAACGACCCATACGTTTAGCTTTACCGTCAACATTAATTGTGTTTACTTTAGCAACTTTAACACCTTCGAACATTGCTTCTACCGCTTGTTTCACGTGAGTTTTATTCGCACGACGGTCAACTTCGAAAGTATATTTATTTTCATCCATTAAACGAACTGTTTGTTCAGTAATAATCGGACGTAATACTACTTCTGATAATTGCATTATGCTAAAGCCTCCTCTACTGTAGTAAGTGCAGCTTTTGTAATGATTAATGTATCATAATTCATTACATCTAACACGTTAACGTTGTTATCGTCGATAACTTTTACGTTGTCGATGTTACGAGCTGAGTAATAAGTATTTGCGTTGTCGCCTTCTAATACTAATAATGTTTTAGCGTCAACTTTGATGTTGTTTAAGAATTGTTTAAACTCTTTAGTTTTTGGTGCGTCGAATGATAATGAATCGACAACTACTAATTTACCTTCTAAAACTTTTTGTGAAAGCACTGATTGTAATGCTAAACGACGAACTTTTTTCGGTAATTTGTAGCTATATGAACGAGGTGTTGGACCAAATACAGTTCCACCACCAACCCATTGTGGTGAGCGTGTTGAACCTTGACGTGCACGTCCAGTTCCTTTTTGTCTCCATGGTTTGCGTCCACCACCACGTACTGCACTTCTGTTTTTCACAGCGTGAGTACCTTGACGTAATGACGCACGTTGCATAATTACTGCATCGAACATTACTGCTTCATTAGGCTCAATTCCAAATACTGCTTCGTTTAATTCGATTTCTCCAACTGTAGAACCGTCTTGTTTAAATAACGTAACTTTTGGCATTTTCTCGTTCCTCCTTCCTTAATCTAATTATTTAACTGTTTTAATTGCTTGTTTAACTTCAACTAAAGATTTTTTAGCTCCTGGAACATTACCTTTAATTAAAATTACATTGTTTTCTACATCAACTGCAACAACCTCTAAGTTTTGGATTGTTACACGGTCGCCACCAGTTTGTCCAGGTAAGTTTTTACCTTTAAATACTTTAGAAGCATCTGATGCCATACCCATTGAACCAGGACGACGGTGGTAACGAGAACCGTGTGCCATAGGTCCACGGCTTTGTCCGTGACGCTTAATTGCACCTTGGAATCCTTTACCTTTTGATGTTCCTGTTACATCGACGATGTCACCCACCGCGAATGTTTCAACTGTGATTTCTTGTCCTACTTGATATTCTCCAAGCTCTACATCACGAAACTCGCGAATGAAGCGCTTAGGAGTAGCATTTGCTTTTGCTACATGACCTTTAGCAGGTTTGTTTGACAATACTTCACGCATGTCTTGGAAACCTAATTGCACAGCTTCGTAACCGTCTGTTTCAACTGTTTTAACTTGTAAAACAACGTTTGGAGCAGCTTCGATTACAGTAACTGGAATTAACTCACCATTTTCAGTGAAAAATTGTGTCATCCCTACTTTTGTTCCTAAGATTCCTTTGGTCATGAGTACACCTCCATTTTTTATTTATTATAATTTAATTTCTACATCCACACCACTCGGTAAATCTAATTTCATTAAAGCATCTACTGTTTTAGCAGTTGGTTCAATGATGTCGATTAAACGTTTGTGTGTACGCATTTCGAATTGCTCACGAGAATCTTTATATTTATGTGTCGCACGAATGACAGTATATAATGAACGTTCTGTTGGTAACGGAATTGGTCCAGCTGTCTTCGCTCCTGTTCTCTGTGCTGATTCTACAATCTTGTTCGCAGAAACATCTAAAGCTCTATGCTCATATGCTTTCAAACGAATACGGATTTTTTGTTTTGCCATTTTATTTCCTCCTTCGTCAAATTTAAAATATGACTTGCTCCACAAGAATTTCTAATACACTACGCTGTGGCAACTCACCCTAGTGTGTCACAACCTCTCGCTTCTTAGCTGTCGCCTTGCATTTACAAGGGGGTCTGTCAATTTTTGGGCACACAAATACCCTCAAGCAGACACAATCATTATTATAAGGGAACAAAACCGTAATATCAAGCCATTTTTAAAAGTTTTTTCGTGTTTTCGTTTTCATTTTCAAATAAATTCTTAAGCAGAGAAACACCGTCATTTTCAACAATATTTCTCTGCTTTAAACTTATTTTTCACTATTATTTTTTTGTTCTACTAATTGTTGCTGCTCTTCTGACTCTTGCTTAAACGCTTCATTGGCTCTTTCTAATTGCTTCGCTGCAAACTCTCTGCCGCCTAAACCAAAAGCTAATGCAAATGCCACTGCAAATGCTCCTAAGATAATTGTAAAACTATTATTAACAATTGATTTTGCGAATTGCAATTGTTCAAGTGTCATAAATACAGCAAAAATGATAATACCATATCGAATCATTTCACCAAACAATTTACTTCCTGATACTTTCGCTAAAAATGTTGCCAATATATTTCCACCGATAATCCCTGTCGCTAAAATAATTAAGGAACTAATAATAGACGGTAAGTAATCAATAATCGAATTACCAATCGAATTAATTACATCTAATTCTAATACCGATAATCCTTCAATTAAGAAAAACATGAATAAGACTGCCTTTAATATTTGAGCTGAAACATTTGAAATTAAAATTGTCGTTTCACCTTTGAAATTCAAATATTGAGAGTACTTATCAATCCCCGATGTTCGTAGCATACTCTCAACTAAATCTCCTACTAATTGCGCAATAAAATTCCCGATGACTACTAGAGCGACTGCTGCTAAAATATTCGGAATAGCATTGAGTATATTATTCAAGACCAATACAATCGGCTCAGAAATACTACGAATACCTAACAATTTTAAAGCAGCTGTTAAAATCGGAATGAAAATAAGTACATATATAATAGAAGATAAAACTTCTGCTAATCGTGTTTCTGGCACTTCGCCGTCTTCTTGCACACGTCCAATCAACTTACGATACCACCGGTCTACATTGATTCCTTCAAATAAATTTTGCATCAAAGATTTTATAAACTTACATAAGTACGAACCGGTAAATAAAATCAATCCTGACGCTACCAAATTCGGAATGAAATTAAAAAAGCGAATTAACATTTCTAAAATCGGGTCAACCACACCGGACATATTCATTCCTTTTAAAATAAAAGGAGTAAATAATAAGATAGTCGCAAAGTAAATAATCGAACCAATCGTTTCAATAAAGGTGTTCGATTCTTCGATGTTCTTAGACATGCCCCAACGCTGAAGTTTTCCGTCAAAATCAATCCGTTCTAACCCTTTAATTGCTAATTTCTTTAATATCAGGGCGATTAATAATGCCAATACCAACAAGAGCACTGCACCAAGTAATCCAGGTAATGCAGACATTACTTTATCAAAAAATTCTTGAATATTCATCACTCAATCTCCTATTCTGGCTCGCTTAGGATGCTACAAATCACTTTCGCTCATCCTATATTCTTTAATTCAGACAGACAACAATTGCTTTCATCATCCAATCTAATAACTAAAATTTTTCATAATTATAGCAAAAAATACACAAAAAAGCCAGTAAACATTGTTTACTGACTTTTGTCTTAATCTATGAATTAAGCGATAACTTTAGATACAGTACCTGCACCTACAGTACGTCCACCTTCACGAATTGAGAAACGAGTTCCGTCTTCGATAGCGATTGGGTGAATTAATTCTACTGTCATAGATACGTTATCACCAGGCATTACCATTTCTGTACCAGCTGGTAATTCTACAACACCTGTAACGTCTGTTGTACGGAAGTAGAATTGAGGACGGTAGTTAGCGAAGAATGGAGTGTGACGTCCACCTTCTTCTTTAGATAATACGTAAACCTCAGCTTCGAATTTAGTGTGAGGAGTGATTGTTCCTGGTTTAGCTAATACTTGACCACGTTGGATATCGTCACGTGTAACACCACGTAATAATGCACCAATGTTATCTCCAGCTTCAGCGTAATCTAATAATTTACGGAACATTTCAACACCAGTTACAGTTGTTTTGCTTGTTTCTTCAGCAATACCAACGATTTCAACTTCGTCACCAACTTTAACTTGTCCACGTTCAACACGTCCAGTAGCAACTGTACCACGACCAGTGATTGAGAATACGTCCTCAACTGGCATCATGAATGGTTTTTCAGTGTCACGTTCTGGTTCTGGAATGTAAGAATCAACAGCGTCCATTAATTCTAATACTTTAGCTTCGTAATCAGCGTCACCTTCTAAAGCACGTAAAGCTGAACCAGCGATTACTGGAAGTTCATCTCCAGGGAAGTCATATTCAGATAATAAATCACGAACTTCCATTTCAACTAATTCTAATAATTCTTCGTCGTCAACCATATCAACTTTGTTTAAGAATACTACCATGTAAGGTACACCTACTTGGCGTGATAATAAGATGTGCTCACGAGTTTGAGGCATTGGACCATCAGCAGCAGATACTACTAAGATCGCACCGTCCATTTGAGCAGCACCAGTGATCATGTTTTTAACGTAGTCAGCATGTCCTGGGCAGTCAACGTGTGCATAGTGACGAGCTTCTGTTTCATACTCGATATGAGAAGTGTTGATTGTGATTCCACGTTCTTTTTCTTCTGGAGCGTTATCGATTTGGTCATAAGCACGAGCTTGTCCTAAACCTTTTTTAGCTAATACTGTAGCGATTGCTGCAGATAAAGTAGTTTTACCGTGGTCAACGTGTCCTAAAGTACCAACGTTTACGTGTGGTTTTGAGCGGTCAAATTTTTCTTTTGCCATTTTGTTAAATTCCTCCTAAGAATGAAATCTATATTTATAGATTAGTTAATCTATCATAAGTTATTATACCAGAACGGAAAGTAATTTCAATCATTACTATCCATTCTGTGTATGTATTTGTGCTAAACTTTCTGTTTTAAAAGATTATTCAGCTGATTTTGTACCATATTTTGCAATGATTTCTTCAGCGATTGATTTTGGAACATCTTCATAATGATCAAATGTCATAGAGAATGTACCACGACCTTGAGTTGCTGAACGCAATGTTGTTGCATATCCGAACATTTCAGATAATGGAATCATTGATTTGATGATTTGAGCATTACCACGAATTTCAGAACCTTCTACACGTCCACGACGAGCGTTTACGTGTCCCATTACATCTCCGAAGTATTCTTCTGGAACTGTAATTTCAACAGACATCATTGGTTCTAAGATTGATGGGTTAGCTTTTTTAGCTGCAGCTTTCAATGCCATAGACGCAGCTACTTTAAAGGCAGTTTCTGATGAATCGACATCATGGTAAGATCCATCAAATAATTTAGCTTTGATATCAACTAATGGGAATCCAGCTAATACACCGTTTTCCATAGCATCTTTCAATCCAGCTTCAACTGCAGGGATGTATTCACGTGGAACCACACCACCGACAATTGCGTTTTCAAATTCAAATCCGGCACCTTCTTCGTTTGGTGAGAATTCGATCCATACGTGACCATATTGACCTTTACCACCTGATTGACGAACGAATTTACCTTCAGCTTGAGTTGAACCACGGAATGTTTCACGGTAAGAAACTTGTGGTGCACCAACAGTTGCTTCAACTTTGAACTCACGTTTCATACGGTCAACGATGATATCTAAGTGTAACTCACCCATACCAGCGATAATTGTTTGACCAGTTTCGTGGTTTGTAGAAGCTCGGAATGTTGGATCTTCTTCAGCTAATTTTTGTAAAGCGATACTCATTTTATCTTGGTCAGCTTTTGAGTTTGGCTCAATCGCAACTTCGATAACTGGATCAGGGAATTCCATTGATTCTAAGATAACTTCATTTTTCTCATCACATAAAGTATCCCCAGTTGTAGTATCTTTAAGACCTACAGCTGCTGCGATATCTCCAGAGAATACTTCTGGAATTTCTTGACGTGAGTTTGCGTGCATTTGTAAAATACGTCCTACACGTTCACGTTTACCTTTAGTTGAGTTTTGAACATATGAACCAGATTGTAATGTTCCTGAATACACACGGAAGAATGTTAAACGACCTACGAATGGGTCAGTCATAACTTTAAACGCTAAAGCTGAGAATGGTTCACTATCATCAGCGTGACGTTCAACTTCTTCTTCAGTTCCAGGTAAAACACCTTTAATTGCTGGTACGTCAGTTGGTGCTGGTAAGTAATCAATAACACCGTCTAACATTAATTGAACACCTTTGTTTTTGAAAGCTGAACCGCAGAATACTGGGTAAAATTCCGCTGCAACAGTTGCTTTACGGATTGCTGCTTTCAATGTAGGTACGTCAATTTCTTCACCTTCTAGGTAAGCCATCATTAATTCTTCGTCAGTATCAGCTGCTGCTTCAACTAACTTAGCACGCCATTCTTCAGCTAATTCTTTGTAGTCAGCTGGAATTTCGATTTCTTCGATGTCTGTACCTAAATCATTAGTATAGTTGAATGCTTTCATTTCAACTAAGTCGATGATACCAGTGAAATCATCTTCTGCACCGATTGGTAATTGTACAGGGTGTGCATTTGCTTGTAAACGGTCATGGATTGTACGTACAGAATATAAGAAGTCTGCACCAGTTTTATCCATTTTGTTAACGAATACGATACGTGGAACACCATAAGTAGTTGCTTGACGCCATACAGTTTCAGTTTGAGGCTCAACCCCAGACTGACCATCTAATAACGCAACGGCACCGTCTAATACACGTAGAGAACGTTCTACCTCAACAGTAAAGTCCACGTGTCCTGGTGTATCGATGATATTGATACGGTGGTTATTCCATTGAGCTGTTGTCGCAGCAGAAGTGATTGTGATACCACGTTCTTGCTCTTGCTCCATCCAGTCCATTTGAGAAGCACCTTCGTGAGTCTCACCGATTTTATGAATACGACCAGTATAGTATAATACACGTTCAGTCGTTGTTGTTTTACCAGCATCGATGTGGGCCATGATACCGATATTACGTGTTTTTTCAAGAGAAAACTCTCGTTTTGCCATCTAAATTTACCCCTCTTTCGTTCATTGAGTAGATGTCAACAAATGACTGCACCCGCCAAACAAGTTGGTGAATGCGGTCATTAATAATTTTACCAACGGTAGTGAGCAAACGCTTTGTTCGCTTCTGCCATTTTATGTGTGTCTTCACGTTTTTTAACTGAAGCACCTGTATTGTTTGCAGCGTCCATAATTTCACGTGCTAAACGAGTTTCCATTGTTTTTTCTCCACGTAAGCGAGAGTAGCTTACTAACCAACGAATTGCTAAAGTATAACGACGCTCTGGACGAACTTCAACTGGTACTTGGTAGTTAGAACCCCCAACACGACGAGCTTTAACTTCTAATAATGGCATAATATTTTCGATTGCTTGATCAAAAACTTCTAATGGATCTTGGCCTGTTTGTTCACGGATAATATCAAAAGCTGAATATAAAATAGTTGCAGCCTTTCCACGTTTTCCATCAACCATTAAACGGTTAATTGTACGAGTAACTAATTTTGAGTTGTATAATGGATCTGCTAAAACTTCACGTTTTGCAATAGCTCCTTTACGAGGCATTCAAAATCCTCCTTTCTGAATTCTGTAGATTTATTTTAAAATTATTTTTTCTCTTTTGGACGTTTTGTTCCGTATTTAGAACGACCTTGCATACGGTTGTTTACACCTGCAGTATCTAACGCCCCACGAACGATATGATAACGTACCCCTGGTAAGTCTTTCACACGTCCACCACGGATTAATACCACACTGTGTTCTTGTAAGTTGTGGCCAATACCTGGGATGTATGCAGTAACTTCCATTAAGTTTGATAAACGTACACGGGCATACTTACGTAAAGCCGAGTTAGGTTTTTTAGGTGTCATCGTACCCACACGCGTACATACACCACGTTTTTGAGGTGAGAATGTATTTGTTTGAGCTTTTTTGAAACTATTGTAACCTTTATTTAAAGCCGGTGAATTTGATTTAGTCGTTTTTGACTTACGCGGTTTATTGACTAATTGGTTAATTGTAGGCATTTAAAAGGTCCTCCTCTCTTAAAATCTTAGTCCACACATCCAAGTGTGTCATTTTTATGTAAAAAATTATTCGCAACAAAAGTTGCTTTCAACGCTCGGGTTTTTATCACAGTCAGCACGACTGGAATTCAGGAATCTGTCAAATAAAAACACCTTAATTAAAGTACCATAAATACCCATAAGCGTCAACTCCTTATCTAAACTTTTTTTACAATTTTTCACTAGTATTTTTATCGAGTATTTTTATTTCAAAAAACACACGACAAATTTAGCCTACTGAACTAATTTGTCGTGCGAATTTTTAAGCCCGTTTAACGTAATGTTCTAATTTATAAGTTCCAGCTGTAAATAAGACCAGCGATAACAAGAGAATAATGACAGTACCCACAAACCAATTACCTGAATCTAAAATCATCATCATCCATTTCAAAGGAGATAGATACGATAAATTTTTTACCCATTGAATCGATACAATTTTATCGATAAAGCCAAGTCCATTTAATACGATAAATCCAAGCATACCAATATTTGACGCTGCATTAGGATTTTTAAAGATTCTAAACATCGCAATGGCATAACTAAGGTTGAAGATAATCGCTAATATCACAATCCAAGTACTTCTCAATAACAATGTTGTGGAGATATGGAACTTCCAACTAATACAACCGATAATCAAAGAATTGATGACCAATAGAACTAGTGCATAGCTAAATAAAATTGTTCCGATAATTTTCCAGCTTGAATTTGGTGTTGTTATCAAACGTCGCAACACATTGCTTGCTCCCATACCAACTAAATCTGCTCCAATGGTGTTCCCTGCTAACATAATATAGACTACGATTAGCATAATCAACACTCCAGCATTAACAAAATCTGAAAGTGACTGACCTTTTTTCGCTTCAATTACTACTAACTCTTCTTTATCAATGCTTTTATTCACTTCATTTGTTTTAAGTTGATTGCTCTCTAAAGCGTGATTCAATTGTTGGCGATAAACAATTTGATGTAAGGTTTGTTCAAACGCATTCGAGCGACCTTGTTGATTACGAACTTGTACCTTAACTGGTTGTGGATTCATTAAGAAATCTTCTGGCACTGTATAGATAACACCTACTTTTCCTTGTGCCAAGTATTGCTCTGCTTTCTCTTTATCTTCCCAAATATTTGCTCCGAAATCAGCATCAATTAAGGCTTGTTTCAATACTTGATTATTTTCTTCCAATAAAACAACCGTTGCAACATTTTCACTTGGTTCTGTCACTTTTTCATTCGTTACAACATTTGTTGAACCACTCGATATAACAAACGACATTATCAATACCACTCCTAATGGCATTACAAGCAACATACCAATAATGGACGGCGTTGTAATAATGCGTCGAATATGAAATTTCATTATTTCAACTATACTCATACATTACACCTCTCTTCTCTTTTGCACCATTATTTGACTTACAAGACAAAGCAAGATTACGATGATAATTGATAACAACAATCCTGTATATCGAGCAAATGATTCTCCTTTAATAATCGTCATAAATGGCTCAGAAAAAATTTGATAAACCCAATTTTTATTTAAGAAATCAAAAATCGGATTATGACCAATTCGATTCAATGGAATCACACCGGAAAAAGCAAGCCAACCGAGCGAAATCCCATTTATAAAGACTGGTGCCCACCGTTCTGTTATCCATGCACTCACTAAACCGCCTATTGCATTGACAAACATCGTCAACAATGTCACCCACCCCATTAAAATCCAAAGATTACCATTAAATGTTTCAGAATTGACAATTTTCCACAATGCAATATACACAAAACTGAGCACTGCATAGATTATCGTTGATGAACAAAATTGAAACAACGTTCTTTGGGTACTACTTAGCGGTAATAAAGCAATTCGTTTTCGCAGACCACCTAATTCTGGTTTAACTGCACCTACTGCCGTTGACGTTAAAACCATCATAAAAACATATCCGATTGATATCACAGAAAAATATTGTGCACCTGTTAAGGCATTGCGACTATCAATTTCTTCTACACTGTATTGAATATTTTGAGCCGTTAATTGTGCCTCATGAATAATTTGCTCCACAACTGCCTTATTGTCACTATTTTCGTTGATAATTGACTGCAATTGGTTCGTTTCTGCAATAATGGCAACGATTTGCTCTAAGTAGATTTTTATCGCTGCCGCTTCAGCAATCGAATTTCCTTTATTAAACGCAATCTTAACGGCTTGTTTCTCTCCATTTTCAATTTGTTGGTCAAATCTTTCAGAAATCACAACACGATAATCAGCTTCAGTCACATCATCACTGAGTAGAAACACGTCAGCATCTGCCAGTTGATGAATCAATGTCATCAATTGCTCTGAGCGTTCTGTTCGCTTCGGATTTTCTACATAAATTGAATGCTTCGGTGGCTCAGCTTTGACATTAAAAGCCATTCCTGCAGTAAATGATAAGAAATAACTTAAAGCAAACGGCATCACCACGATAACCAACAATAGAGACGGTGCTTGTTTCACTGCCGATAATATTTCTACTTTTAGATAATTTAAAAACTTCATCATGTCTCCTACTCCCTTAATGATTTCCCAGTCAATTGTAAAAAGGTTTCTTCTAATGATATATCTTCTAACGATAGTGACTTAATGACACTGTCCGTCACTTCCAGTGCTTGAATTAATCGCATCATTGAAAAGGCACTTGAATCAACAAGTAAATGTATATGATTAAAATCTCGTGTCACTTCGGAAATACCATTATCTAATGCTTGAATCGCTGCTAACACTTCTTCTGATACATAGTCTAATTCAATTTTCACCTTATTAGACTGACGCACCAAACTTTTTACTTCAGCTTTAGTTCCATACGCTACTTCAGAACCCGAATCTAATATTAATAATCGGTCGCATAATGCTTCAATCTCTTCCATGTAATGCGAAATATATAAAATTGTCGTGCCAGATTCATTTAAGTCCTTTAAAAAATCGAAAATATATTGGCGACTTTGTGGATCAACCCCTACTGTCGGTTCATCTAAAATTAAAAATTCTGGACGATGTAATAAAGCAGCCGCAATATTTAAACGCCGTTTCATTCCACCTGAATAAGTTTTTACTTTCTTTTTAGCATGTGCTGTTAAGCCAATCGTTTTTAATAGCTCATCGACACGGCTCTGTAATTCTTTTCCGGATAAACCATACATACCACCAAAATAGATTAAATTATCGTAACCATTTAATTCTTCCATTAACGCTAAATCTTGTGGTACAACTCCTAATTTTTTACGAACGGCAAGAATATCCTTTTTAATATTGATGTCATCAATGATAACCTCACCACTATCTGCCACAATCAAGCCAGTCATAATATCAATCAAAGTTGATTTCCCCGCACCATTCGGCCCAATCAAGCCAAAGCGTTCGCCTTTTTCGATTGTAAAATTAACATTGTTTAAAACTGATTTTTGTTGAAATTGTTTATTAATATCTTTCACTGTTACATAACTCATCTTAAATTCCTCCGTCTTGCATTTGTTAATCTTATTATAATCGGCTATCCTTATCTATTTCGACTGCCATTGGTCATCTTCAATCGTGACTTTCGTCATGATTTTCAAATACTTTATGTCTTTTGCACATCTGCACAACAAAAGACGGCAAAAACACTAACATTTGCGTTTCTTGCCGTCCTATTTCTTTATTCTTTTAACCCATTTTCAATCGCAAAAATCGCTAATTGCGTCCGGTCACGCAAATCGAGTTTTACTAATAATTGACTAATATTATTTTTAACCGTTCCCTCTGCCAAAAATAATTGTTGTGCGATTTCCTTATTATTCAAACCATGTGCAATGGCACTCAGTAATTGAATTTCTTTTTGCGACAATGACGCAGCTGCCTCACTTTTTACAGGGCTAGACTGTTGTAGTAACTGCTTAGTGACAGCCGCATCGAGAACAATTTGTTTCGCTGCTACTGTTTTAATCGCTTGATAGATGTCATCATAGTCACTATCTTTTAGCAAATAACCCGATGCCCCTTCATTCATTGCCTTTAAAATATAATCACTATCTTGAAAAGTCGTTACAATTAATACAGCCACATTAGAAAAATGCGTTTTAATTAATTTAGTTCCTTCAATACCATTAACCTTTGGCATACGAATATCCATTAGTACTACATCGACTTCATGTTGTTGACATTGCTCCAATGCCTCTTGCCCATTGCTTGCTACACCAACAACTTCAATATCACTAAAAGTATTCAGCATCAGTTTTAAGCCACTGCGAATGAGTTGCTCATCATCTGCTATCACTATTTTTATTGTTTCACTCATGCCTTATCCCTCATTCCATTATTTTGGTATAACGACTTGTACTTTCACACCCTCGCCAACTTTGCTATTCAGCGTAAATTTACCACCTAATTCTTCAGCTCGTTGACGCATCGTCTTCATCCCCATTTTTTCAGTCAACTCTTGAATACCAACACCATTATCAGACAGAGTAAAAATACATTCTTTCTCTTGAAAAATCAATGATACATTCATTTGGCTCGCTCGTGCATGCTTTTGCGTATTACTAATAAATTCTTGAGCAATACGATAAATCATTAATATTTGCTGCTGATTCATTTCCCACAATGGTGTATTATGACGAAAAACAATCCGTAATGTACCATGTTGTTGTGCTTCATTAAAAAGACGCTCTAATCCAACAATAATCGATAATTCTTCTAAATGTTGTGGTCGCATATCATGAACTACTTTTCGTACATCTTGCAATCCCTCACTCGCAAACGCACGTAATTCTCGTGTCATTTCCGATACTTCTGGCAAAGCCTCCATGGTGACCCGTTCTATCGCACCAAGTTGAATCACAATTGTCGATAAACGATGCCCAATCGAGTCATGTAATTCTCGTGAAATTCGGTCACGCTCCATTAAAGCAGCCACTCGCTTAGCTGCCATTAACTGTACTTCAATTTGATTTAGTTGTTGCGTCAATGAATCATTATGTTGTTTGTATCCCACGATTAATTCTTCAGTGTCAGCCATTTGTCGATTGATGTACGATACCATTAACCACACAAAGCCTATCAGTATGAGCGATAAAGATTTTTCAATTGAAAAATGTGCAATCAAATACAGAGAACTCACCAATAAAAAGATTAGATAAATATAAGCCCAACGACCAATTCGTCGATTCATCAATACATGTAAACCACTAGCAAAAACTAATAAAACGAGCCACTCTTGACTTAAATAACAAGTGCTAACCACCACTATCCCCTCTAATAAGAGCGATAAGCCTAATAATTGTTTATTTAACGTATAATGTTGACGCACTTGAGTGATAATAATCCAACATAACATCAATGCCAATAAATACCATTGTTGTTGTATATCTTCCAAATGATACAGCAATTCCATGACAGCAACCACTGACAATCCAATATAATAGACATTCATTACTCTCACCCCTTTGATTCACTCTTATCTACTTCAACCCTATTTTCAAAAATATTATACAATAATTTTCTGCTGTTTGTTACAAATTTCGGTTTACTTTGGCTACCTTATCGTTCACTTCACTTCATGTCCAATATAATAAGCGTTTGAAAACACCACATTTCCAAACGCTTATTATAAAATTTTTAAAAACAGATTATCCTATTTCTTTTACTTCAATTGAACGTACAGTTAAGTTACGTTGATTTAATTTATCAACAAAATTTTGTGGATTTTCGCTATCAATATGAATCACGACACGAATACCGTCTGATGTGTGATGAACAACTAAATTAGTTAAATTAGAATCTGACTCTAATAGTGCATCACCGATTTCTTCAATCACACCACGACGATCTTGTGCCACTTCTACCACCACACTAGAACCTGGCACATTGTATCCTGAAATATCGGCAAAAGCTTTAAAAATATCTTTATCTGTAATGATACCCTGTAAACCTTGTTCATCCGTTACAACCAACACACCAACATTTTCATTTCGCATTACAACTGCAGCTTGTTCTAATAAGTGATCTGGAGAAATTTGCAATACTTTTTTCTCCATAATGTCACGTACTTTCGTTTTATCCAATAAATAATTTAATTCATAACGACTTAAACTAGTTGCTTCTGACGGTGAATTTTTACTCAATGTTGATTTGGTCACTAACCCAATTAATTTACCGCCATCAACGACAGGTAAACGATGAATTTTATGCTTTTTCATTAAGTCGCTGGCATCAATCATCGATGCGTTAGAATCAATGGTAATTAAATCCGTTGTCATATAATTTTTTACATACATGCGTTTTATCCTCCTAGATAGGCTTTTTGAACTTCGTCACTGGATAATAATTCTTGTCCTGTTCCGCTCAATACAATTCGTCCAGTTTCCAAAACGTAACCTCGATGTGCAATCGCTAAAGCCATATTCGCATTTTGCTCAATCAGCAATACTGTTGTTCCTTGCTGGTTAATTTCTTCAATGATATTAAAAATCTCACGAATGAAAATCGGTGCCAACCCCATAGACGGCTCATCTAACAATAACAAACGTGGTTTAGACATTAAAGCACGTCCCATTGCTAGCATTTGTTGCTCACCACCCGATAAGGTAGCAGAATCTTGATTTTTACGTTCATTCAGTACCGGAAATCGTTCATATACAGCTTCAATATCACGCTGTATTGAGTCTTTATCATTTCTTAAAAAAGCGCCCATTTCAAGATTTTCTTTAACAGACATTCCTTTAAATACATGACGCCCTTCTGGAACATGAATAAGACCTTCTTTTACAATATTTTGTGGACTTACTTTTTGTAAATCTTTTTTATCAAATACAATCGAACCAGACGCAGGTTTGACTAGTCCAGAAATTGTGCGTAAAATTGTCGATTTCCCAGCACCATTAGCTCCAATCAATGAAACAATTTCACCTTGATTGACTTCAAATGACACATCTTGTACAGCATTAATCATACCATAATTTACTACTAAATTGTTAACTGATAACATCTTATTAATCGCCTCCTAAATAGGCACGAATGACATCGGGATTTTGTTTGATTTCTTCCGGTGTGCCATGTGCAATCAAACGCCCATACTCCAAAACATAGATACGCTGACAAATTTGCATAACGAGTGACATATCATGCTCAATTAATACAATAGTCAAATCAAATTGCTCACGAATTTGAGCAATTAATTCTGTTAATTCAGCCGTCTCATTTGGATTCATTCCAGCAGCCGGTTCATCTAAAAATAAAATCTTCGGCTTTGTCGCTAAGGCACGCACAATCTCCAAACGTCTTTGTTGTCCATAAGCTAGATTTTTCGCTTTCTCATCAGCTAGACTATCTAAATCGAAAATAGCCAATAATTCCAATGCCTCTTGACGTAATTTTTTCTCTGTCTCGTAATAGGCTTTCGTTCTAAGAAAAGTAGAAAATAAAGAATCTGATTGTTCACGATGCATTGCAATCATAACATTTTCGACTACCGTTTGGTCTTTAAATAAACGAATATTTTGAAAAGTACGTGCTAAACCATAGCTACTAATTTTATCTGGTTTAACACCATTCAGTATTTTTTCACCTTTATCCGTTTGAATTTTAATTTCACCTTCTGTCGGCACATAAACACCTGTTAATAAATTAAAGAAAGTTGTTTTTCCTGCCCCATTAGGTCCAATTAATCCAACCAATTCATGTTTATCTAAATACATGGAAACATTGGAAACAGCAGATAATCCACCAAAATTTTTAGTTAATTGATTCACTTCTAGTAAACTCATCTTACTACCTCCTTATTACCTTTAACCCATTTGCTAACAAGTGAGCCAAGGCGTAATTCTGACGTACCAAGCAAGCCACCTGGTCTAAAAATCATAATTAAAATAACGGCTACTCCGTAAATAATCATTCGCAATTGTCCATAATCTTGTAACACCACATTAAGTAAACCTAATAAAATCGCTGCTACAAATGAACCTGTAAAACTTCCAATCCCACCAAATACTACAATAATTAACACGTCAATTGATTTATTAAATGTATAGTCACCCGGTGTTACGATACCGATATAATTAGCATTCAAAGTTCCGGCAATACTTGCTGTAATCGCACCGATAACAAAAGCAATAACTTTATATTTAGTAACATTAACCCCCATAGCTTCAGCTGCAATTTCATCTTGTTGAATAGCCATAGTTGCTCGCCCAGCACTACTGTAAACATAATTGAGAACAAAAATCGTGGTAATCACTAAAAATACATAAATCATTTGCCATGTACTCACAATCGGAATCCCACTGATACCAGCCGCTCCATTTGTTATTTCTTTCATATTATTGATGAATACACGCACAATTTCTGCTACCCCAAGTGTCGCAATCGCTAAGTAATCACCTTTCAAACGCAATGTTGGAATGCCGACAATTAAAGCGAGCAATATCGAAATAACGACACCTACTGCCATTCCAATAAACATTCCTTGCAAGCTATTTTCATATGCTTTACTAAAAATAGCTCCTGCATAACCACCTATCGCAATAAAACCCGCATGCCCAAGAGAAAATTGCCCTGCTACACCGAGCACTAAGTTTAATCCGACAGCGAAGATAATATTAATCATAATACGGACCAATGTGATTTGATAAAACTTATTGATAACTCCCATGTCTACTAGAGTGTTCAATAAGATAAAACCTGCAATTGCAGCTAGAATCCATACAATATTTTTAACATGTAGTCGTTGCATTTGATTCACCTATACTTTCTCTTTAACATTTTTGCCAAATAAACCAGCTGGCAGCACTAATAAAATGACAATCAATAATCCATAAACGGCCGCTTCACGATAAGTCGACAATCCCAATACAGTTACTAATGTTTCCAATACCCCAATTAAATAACCACCAACCATGGCACCAGGAATACTTCCAACTCCACCGACTACTGCAGCAACAAAGGCTTTTAATCCATAAGTTACCCCCATTGTTGGCGACACTGAGTTATAATAAACCCCAACTAAGACACCAGCAATTCCGGCTAAACCAGACCCTATCGCAAAAGTGAATGAGATAACTCGGTCAACATTAATTCCCATTAATTGTGCTGCTTCTGCATCGACGGCAACAGCTCGCATCGCTTTACCCATTTTTGTATATTTGACAATCACTTGAAGTAAAATCATTAATAATACCGTAATAACCAATACTAAAATATGTTTTGTATTAAATACGATACCGAACACTCGGAAAATCGAATTAGTTATTGTACTTGGAAATGCCTTAACTTCAGGCCCAACAAAGGCAATCATCGCATTTTGAAGCAAAAAAGATACCCCAATTGCTGTAATCAATGCTGCGACACGTGTCGAGCGACGTAAAGGTTTATAGGCAATACGCTCGATGATAACACCTAAAATAGAACTGAAAATCATCGCAAGCAGCATCGCTAAATAGACATTCATGCCCAATTGGCTAACTGAATAAAAACCAAAAAAAGCTCCTACCATAAAAATATCGCCATGAGCAAAGTTTATTAAACGAATCGTCCCATATACCATTGTGTACCCTAATGCAACTAACGCATAAATACTACCTAGCGCTATCCCATTAACTAATTGTTGAAAAAATATTTGCATACGCCTGCGTCCTTTCATCCTATCGAAAATAATCCAATTGATTATTCTCTATCTATTTTTTTCTTATCTAAATTTAATGTTGATGTAGGAAGTATACCTTATTCTGTCTGCTTTTTCAACGATGATTTTTATTATATTTTAATTTTATTGTTATCTATCTAATGATTTTCAAGATTATTTTATTCACCTATTTTTCGATATCCGCTTACATTTCATTATTAATCGCAATGAAAAAAACAGTGCTGAGATATTTCCCAACACTGCTTATTCTATTTTATTAAAAACCTACTTCAATATTGTCCTTATCTTCATGAGGTAAAATCGCATTTAACGAAACGCCTACAATCGCACTCAAGGCTGTACCTGATAAAGTTAATACACTACCTAATTCTAATACTGCACCACCTAAACCAATTACAAGCATTGCGCTCGCTATAATTAAGTTACGTGAATGTGCAAAATTAGTTCTAGCCTGAATTAACACTTTCAGACCGTTACTTGCGATAACACCATATAATAAAATTGCCATACCACCAAGTACTGCATTTGGTATCGTTGAAATCAATGCTGTAAATTTACCGAAGAAACTCAATGCAATTGCAATTAATGCTGCATTACGAATCACTGAAACACTGGCGATACGCGTCATTCCGATAACACCTGTATTTTCACCATAAGTCGTATTCGCAGGCCCACCAATCAATGCTGAAACAAAAGTTGCCACTCCGTCACCAATCAATGTACGATGTAACCCTGGTTTTTTAACATAATCACGATTAGTAATTTCACCTAGTACCACATGGTCCCCAATATGCTCTGCAATCGTAACAATAGCAATCGGTAAAATAGCGAATGCTTCTGGTCCAAAATAGATTTTATATTCATTAGCAAATGATAGCGAATGTGAAAATGGCAAACTAATATCTGGAAATGCTAACCAACTGGCTTGTGCCACCGGTGTAAAATCGACAATACCGAGTAATATAGCTGCTAAATATCCACCAATAATCGCAATTAAGAATGGAATGACACGTAAAAAGCCTTTCCCTTTTACAGTAATTGTAATCGCAATAATAAATGTTACCATGGCAGCCGCCACGTGACGCCAGTCTCCACCTTTAATAAACCCTGCATTAGTCACTGCTGTCCCTGCTAGACCCAATCCAATTACCATAATCATTGGTCCAATCACGATAGGTGGTAATAAGCGGTTTAACCAATCACTTCCTGTACGTTTAATAATAATAGCAACTGCTACATAAACTAATCCGACTAACATAATCCCTGTTTGCGAAGCATCAATCTCTCCACCCATCGCTTCTTTGGCAATTGCCATTGCTGAAATGTAAGCAAATGAAGAACCTAAATAAACAGGCACTTGCGCTTTGGTTGCTAAAATATATATCAATGTCCCAATACCACTTGCTAATAATGCTGTTGATACCGACATTCCTAAGATTAACGGCACTAAAATCGTTGCACCAAACATCGCAAACACATGCTGAAAACTCAATAGTAAGCCTGGGATAAATTCAGGCTTTTCATGCACCTCAAGCAATAGTTGGTTCTTTTGTTTTGTTTCCATTGTCATCTCTCCTTCTTATTCCGGCTCGTTCGGGTTGGCTTGACGTCCACTTCGGAAACTTTCTCTGTGCACTATGTGCACGCCGAATGTTTCCTCCAGTGATTCAAGCCAGAGCACCCTCCCTCACACTATACTTATTCCGGCTCCAGCGAGCTGAAATGACATCCACTTCAAAAACTTCCTCTGTGCACTATATGCACGCCGTAAGTTTTCTCCAGTGATTCATTTCAAAACACTCGCTGTCGCACTATGCTTATTCCGGCTCGTTGGCTATTTTTACAATAAAAATAGCCCTTTAACCGTATTTGGTCTAAGGGCTTAAAATGACATACAATGTCACAACTGGCTATTCGTTCCTTTGCGCACTCTCGGTACACATTAAAAGTCCTTAAATCTTCCATAGTGTACCATAAAGTATGTCAACTGTCTATTTATTTTTTAATTTTTCGCTCATTTTTGCTTGATAATGTCTTGAAATCGCCATTAGCGACTCAAAAAAGGTTGTAATCTCATTCTCCAATTTTGGCGACTTCAAACGTCCTTTTGCTTTATCAATCACTTGCTTTTCTCTTGAAGTGTCCAAAATATCTTTTTGATTTGCTAATTTAATTTTAATAACTTCTTCAACTACATTCATACGTTCTTCAAATAATGCCACTAATTGTGCATCTATTGCATCAATGCGTGCTCTTTGTTCTTCTAACATTACGTTATTGCCCCATTTCTAAAAAATCATTATTCCAATTGGATATCCAATTAACATGCACATCACCATACTGATAAGCACAAGCCACAAGCCGTATAAAAAAGCTTGTCTTGCACCAACCCAATTTGACCCAACCGAAATAGCAACATACGGCATAGCTGGTGGTGTCATTAAAGCAATTGATGCCATAAATCCAATGAAACACGTAATAATCGCTGGATTAGCAACAAAGGAAACATTCGATTGCGCTAATGCAATGGCAATGGAAGTCACAACCGATACGGTCACTAAATTTGAACTGAAATTCGTCTGAATCCCTGCCCATACCACAAAAATCAATACCACTATCATTGCTGGTAAATTAACTAATATTGGCGTCATAACATCATTTAATAAAGTAACAATACCACTATCTTCTCGTGCAATCATGCTACCTAAAGCTAAGGTAGCCGACACCAATAAAAGACTAGGCCAATGAACACCAGTACGAATTGCTTTCGTAATATCTAACAATGGTTCACCGTCACAAGTCAGAATCCCTAATAACACAATCCCAAATAATGGTGGAAAAGCAATCCCTACACTTTTAGAGAAAGCAGCTAAAGCTGGCCATAGAGTCGCTAACATTTCCGGTGCAATCCAAAAAGCGACGACTATCATAAATATCGCCACAATCCATTTTTCTCTCTTAGTAGTTTCTGGTACATCGGATAATGTTTCAAATGTCGACAAAGAAACCGTCGATAAGTCCAAACGCCATACCCATTTTAAGCTGGCTAATAAGGATAAGAAAATACTCAAGCCGACTGGTACAACCACTAACATATAAGACAATGACGTAATTTCAGAATCAAAAGCATTATTATATAAACCGATTGCTGTAATAGCAAAAACATGATTAATCGGCGTCATCGCTGTCCCAATCGCAATGGTAGAAAATAATGCTACCAACATCATACTGGCATTACGATTTCCTTTTTCAAAATTAAATTGTGTACATATTTCTTCATAAATCGGATAGGCAATCATAAACAAAATAGTTGGCGAGATAATGCAACTAATCAATAACATTACACTATAAAAAGCTATCATCAATGCCCATGGTGAGCGTTGTGCCCATTTACTATGCAACACTTTGCCAGTCAATCGCTTAATGAAATATGTCTGCTCCAACGCATATGTCAAGATAAAGGTAAAAAATAAAAAGGCAAAAGTGACATTTCCAAACGATAAAGGTAATATCGTTGCAAAACCAACTTCCGGTAACATCGCCATTGCCAACAAACATAATAGGCTCGGCCAATCTATTGCCACAAATAACCATAATAATAAACTACTGCTAAATATTCCTATCATCGAAAGCATTTGTGGAGCTACTCCCAATAAATGCCACCCAAAATAATGGTTGGAAATAACCCCAAGATAAATACTTAATGTAACTATCATAATGATTTTCTGTACCACTGTCCGTTGACCACTCATAATTAACTCCTTCATGCATCTTATGAATAGCCGTTTTATTTACTTTACTATCCAAGTAACATACTATCTGACAGACTTAATTCGCCACTTTGCTCTTTAAATAAGTTCAATAAATCGACAACACTCATTGATGCTTTTTGTTCTTTATTAATATCAACGACAATACGTCCATGATGTAACATTATCAAGCGATTGCCGTATTTCAATGCATCTTCCATATTATGCGTAATCATCAATGCTGTCAACTCTTGTTCGGCAATGATTGTTTCGGTTAACGACAATACCATTTGACTTGTTTTCGGGTCTAGAGCTGCTGTATGCTCATCTAATAGCAATATATCCGGTTGTCGTAAAGTTGCCATTAATAAGGTTAAGGCTTGACGTTGCCCTCCAGACAAGAAATCTACTTCAGTATCCAAACGGTTTTCCAATCCTAATCCTAATGTCGCAAGACGTTCTTTCATCAATGATTTTTCCATTTTTTTAACGCCCCAACGTAAACCACGTTTTAAGCCTCTACGATAAGCTAATGCCATATTTTCTTGGATAGTCAAACGCTTAGCCGTCCCCATGCGTGGGTCTTGAAAAACATAACCTATCTTCGCTGAACGTTTTGCAGTAGACCACCTTGTCACATCTTCTCCACCAATTGTAATACTACCAGCGTCAGGCACATGATTACCCGATATCGTATTCAATAGCGTTGATTTTCCTGCACCATTTCCTCCGATAACGGTAATAAAATCTCCTTTATTGATAACTAAATCAATCCCTTTTAGAACATGATTTTCATTCACTGTCCCTACCGAAAAGGATTTATGAATATTCGTTAATTGTAATTGACTCACGCTACTCGTCCTCCTTTTGTTAAGCGATTTTTAGTTAATCGTTGTCTTTGCAACTCTGGTAAATATAATACAAAAGTTAATAATACAGCCGAGAAGAATCGTAAATCCGTTGAACGAATACTAATAAATGGCTGATTTAAAATGGTATCAATAATTAAACGATAAATAAAGCTACCTAAAATAATCGTTGTTAATCGAATACCAATAGTTTTGTTCGGAATAACCACTTCAGCCACAATGACAGATGCTAATCCAATAACAATCGTTCCAATTCCCATACCAATATCACTGAATCCGTCTTTTTGTGCTACCATTGCTCCAGCTAATGCAATCAAGCCATTACCAATCATATACCCAATTGTTTTCATCCAATTCGTGTTGATACCATTGGCTGCACTCATCGCTAAATTATCACCTGTTGCACGCAAAGCCAATCCGACTTCCGTATTTAAAAATGAAATCAATAACGCTAAAATCACTGCTAGTACAACTAATGTCACCACTAATACACTGACATTTTTACTCCACCCTGTTGCATCTTGAACAATTGAAAAAATAGTAGTTTGCCCAAGCAACGCAATATTCGGACGACCAGCCATTACATGCAAGTTAATTGAGTATAATCCTGTTAAAACTAAAATACCGGTAATTAATGCTGGAATATGTAATTTTGTATGAATCCAACCGGCTAATAATCCTGCCAATGCACCGCCCACAAAGGCAATTAGCGTCGCTACAATCGGATGAATACCACTGGTAATAAGGCTCGCACAAATAGCAGCGCCTAAGGGGAAAGTCCCCTCAGCCGATAAATCTGCTATGTCGAGTAACCTAAATGTGATATACACGCCGATTGCCATAACCGACCATACAACCCCTTGGGTAAAACTTGAAACGATTATATCTATCATTTGAAAAATGCCTACTTTCTATTATTTTATTGATGCTGGATCGACATCAATTGCCTTAGCAAATTCTTCATTGACAACTAACTCTAATTTATTTGCTAATTCAATTGGCATTTCTGCCGGTGTTAATTCTTTTTCAACCATATTAATCAACATTTCTGCTGTTTGAACACCGTAGTCTTTGTATGAATTTGATAAAGTCGCTAAACCATTTGCTTTAACCACTGGTTCAGAAGATCCAATCGTTGGAATTTTTGCAGCTTTAGCAATATCGCCTACTAAAGCAATTGAACTATCAATCGTGTTATCAGTCACCATGAACATCGCATCTACTTTTTCAACAAGTGGTGTTAATACTTGTGCAATATCATTTGTACTTGTAACTGTTCCGACTTCAACTGTTAAATTCGCTGCCTCTAATGCCTTTGTTGATAATTCTGCTAATACAACTGAATTAATTTCACTTGAATTGTAGATAATTCCTACTTTTTTAACATTTGGGAAATTACGTGTTAATAATGCTACTTGGTCTTCAATCGGAGCCATATCACTTGTTCCTGTGACATTACGTCCTGGTTTATCTAAACTCTCTGCCAAGCCTGCTTCTACTGGATCTGTTACGGCTGCAATAAAAATTGGCTTTTTCGATTCCACTGTCGCTAATGCTTGCGCAGCCGGTGTCGCAATGGCAAATAAAATGTCGTTATCTCGAGCTAATTTTTCACTCATTGATTGCATATTCGCCATATCACCACTCGCATTGTGAATATCCCACTCAACTCGGTCTTTTAAATTAGATTGCTCAATTGTTTCTTTAAAACCTGCTAACACTGCGTCTAATGCCTCGTGCTCTACTGTTTGCAAAACACCGATTTTAATTTTTTCTTCTTGTGCACCAACCGATACTGAGAGTGGCAACAACGCCGACACTAACATTACAACAACCATAATCCATTTTACATTTTTAAAATTAAACATATTCTATTCCCTCTTTCTTATTCTTTTTCGATAGCAGAAACATCAATATTCAATGCTGCTGCTACTTTTTCATTTATTACTAATTTTTGTTCTGCTGCCGATTCGACTGGCAATGTCTTCCAATCACCATTCGATTCAATTTGCTTAACCAACATGGCAGCTGTTTGCTTTCCTAATGAATAGTAATCTAATCCATAGGTTGCTAAACCATTTTCCAATACCATATCGACTGAGCCACCAACAATTGCTAATTTCGCCTCTAAGGCTAAATCACCCACTAATGTCATCGCACTCGCAACCGTATTGTCAGTTACCGTAAAAATAGCATCGACTTTTCCCACCATACTTTGCATCACTTGACTAATGTCATTCGTTGATGTGGCAGTGTACATTTCCACTTGCAAGCCACTTTTTTCCAACTCTTCTTTTGCACGAGTCGCTTCTGACTGCGAATTAGTTTCACCTGAGTTAAACAATAACCCTATCGTCTTCGCCTCTGGCTGTAATTTTTGCAATAATTTGACTTGTTCATCAATCGGTGATGCATCAATCGTACCTGTTACATTGCCACTTGGGTTCGTCAAACTGTCAACTAATCCAGCAGCTACTGGGTCAGTCACTGAAGAAAAGTACAACGGAGTTTCTCCAGCAACATTGGCTAATGCTTGTGCAGCGGGCGTTGCTATCGCAAATAAGTAAGCATTATGTTTTACTAATTTCTCACTCATCGATTGCAAATTAGCATTATCTGCTGCAGCATTTACAAATTCAATTTCAATATTTTTTCCTTCTTCGTACCCCAATTCTTTTAATCCGTCTAAAAAGCCTTGATAATTCGCATTTAGCGATTCGTGCTCAACATATTGCAGCACACCAATTTTAATCATTTCTTCTGCTGCTACATAAGGTACTTTTATCACCATAACTAATAACGCAACTAACATCCCTAACCAATATCGATAATCATTTTTCATCTCTATTCCCTCCATTTCAATGTAAAAAAACAACCTGTTTAGTGTTAATCTAAACAGGTTGTTTTTATCACTTTGAAAATCGTGTCATGATGTTCAAAAGACTTATTTATTCCCGCTTAGATTTATCGCATCTATGCGGGCATCAAAAATTTCAGCTCCCATAGATACAAACGTTGGTTTGTCCGTTTGTATCTAAAGTTCTCACTCGATACAAACGTTATCTAAAGTAGCTGTAAAAATATGATGTTTGTTGTAATAAGTGCTGTTTCATCATGTACATCGCCTTTCCTTTTAATCTTGAATTTATTTTATATCTTGGCTTAATGAAAGTCAAGATATATTTTAATTTTTTTCATTTTTATTTAATAATTGTTCCTTATCATTCGTTAAGTCCCCAGATTGTTGCAAATTAAAACCAAAGTTTTCTTCTACTTCAGGGGGTGAATAAAATCCATACGTTACCATAAAATCTTTTATTCTTGCTAAAACTTCACGACTTTCTCGCTCAACACGTGTACTATTAACTTCTTGAGCTTGTATGCCCACTGCATTTAACTTCAAACCGCTCGCCAACATCAATGCACGAGATAGATGATACCCTTGCGTCACAATGATGACTCGTTGTTGCCCAAGAACACTTTTTAGACGATAAAGACTGTCATAAGTAGAGTACCCTGCATGATCTAAATAAATACGTTCACTAGCAATTCCATGACTAATCGCATAATTTTTCATCACACTCACTTCATCATAATAAATATCCTTATGATCACCACTCATAATCAACTTTTTCTCCGGATACTGCTTTGCCAAAGCAATCGCAGCATCTAATCGAGCAGCCAAAATTTTACTCGGTGTTTGAGCATCAATAATACCAGCACCTAGAACTAAAATCGACACGTCCTTTGCTTGATGCGTCTGATTTTCTTTAAATTGCTCCAAGGAATATTGCTTAGATGATGTTGAAAAAATAACGAACAGGTTAATCACACCAATAAAACTAATACTCAGTAAAAAGATGAGCATACTACTTATAATGATAATTTTAATAATATTCTTCACCTATATGCTCCCTTTTCATCTGCTATCAATTCCTTACTCAACTACTTGAATCCAGCCATTTGGCGCCTCAATATCTCCATACTGAATGCCAACTAATCGGTCATATAATCGCTTCGTTATCGGCCCAACTTCTGTTTCAGAATAGAAATGATAACGTTTATTATCCCCATGCTGAATATAACTAATCGGTGTAATCACAGCTGCTGTCCCCATTGCACCGGCTTCAATAAAATCTTCTAACATAGTAATCGGCACCTCTTGTTCGACAACTTCTAACCCTAAATCATTAGCGGCAATATGCATTAAAGAATATTTCGTAATGCTTGGTAAAATCGAATCTGATAAAGGCGTAACAAAGCGACCGTCTGCTGTTATGCCATAAAAATTCGCAGCCCCGACTTCTTCAATTTTTGTTTTGGTTGCTGGATCTAAATAAATCGCATCAGCAAATCCTTGTTCTTTCGCTAATTTACCTGCCATTAAACCAGCTGCATAATTGCCCCCAACTTTAGCTGCTCCAGTCCCCTTAGGTGCTGCTCTGTCAAAATCCGTAATCAGAAACTTAGCCGGTACTAATCCACCTTTAAAATACGGGCCAACTGGTGTAACAAAAATAGAAAAAATAAACTCCGGTGCTGTTTTAACTCCAATATTAGGGCCAGTACCAATTAAGAAAGGACGAATATAGAGTGAAGCTCCTTGCCCATATGGTGGCACCCAGTCAGCATTCGCTTTTACTACTTCCTTAACACCTTTTATAAATAATGATTCTGGGACTTCTGGCATCAATAAACGTTTAGCCGATTCATTCATACGTTTTGCATTTTGGTCGGCTCGGAACAATTGAATCCGTCCGTCCTTGGTGCGATATGCTTTTAAACCTTCAAACACTGCTTGCCCATAATGTAAAACTGTCGACCCTTCATGCATAGTCAAATTTGCATCTGTTTCAAGGTGCCCCTCGTCCCATTTTCCGTCTTTGTAATATGCACGAAACTTCATGCCAGTATCAATATACTCAAATCCCAAATTTGACCAATCAATTGATTGCGATGTAATTTTTTCCATTCTTTTTCATCCTTTCACCCATTATCAAAGACTTAACAATCTGATAATTGTTGGTGTATGTGTTTTCCTAAGGTAATAAATGTCATTAAGTCATCTTCACCAATTTGCTCAAATGCTGCAGAGAGCAATTCCATTAACGCTTGATCCATTTGTGTAAACTTCTCACGTCCTAATGGAGATATTTTAACAATACTATGGCGTCTATCCGTTTCTACCACTTCACGTACTAGCCACTCTTTTGCTAGTAAATTTTTAATTGTTCTTGATACGGCTGCATTCGATAATTCCAATTCTTGGGCAACTTGTGAAATTGTCTGTTCTTGTTTTTTATCCGCTAATTCAATCACATGCTGTAAAAAAGAGTATTCACTGCGTGACATAATATCGATTTTATCAAAACTTTTTTGTTTTATTTGATTCAATTTAGTATTTACTTGAAATAATGATTTCATTAACTCATCTTTCATAATTGCCTCCATTCACTTAGAACAACGTTAAAACAGCTCGCTTTCAACTATCTGAATTGACCATTTACCTTAGCCATAACGTATTTCTAGCAAGCCACCTTCTTTTCCACAAATTATAACTGAAAGCTTTTAAAAATACAAATTCACCTCGCTAACTCACTTACCATACTTTTACTGTACCTACTTCTAATTGTTTGATACAATAAGACTAACTTTTCACTTCAGTGATAGTATAAAATTCAACTCAATAACTCTCAAGAAAAGGATTCTTTTATGAAAAAATTTATTTTATTCGTTTTAATTTTAGCGCTAGCATTCACTAGCTATTTAACCTTACAATCGGTTAAACCTCTAAACAAATTATCTAGCAACAATACGACTACTCTGTCAAATGAAACAACTCTTGATACAACAACCACTGCAATCACAACCGAAGTAATAACCGAAACCACAACTGTAGCACCTACCGTTGCGACATTATTTGGTGAGAAAGTGATTGGACAAAGCGATTACCCAACTGCTGCTATTCCTCCACGTTTAGACGGAATGGATATTTATCCAGCGATTAATCAATATTATCAAGAAAATTATTCGCAAGATGAAAAAGCTGCTAATCAACAGGAAGTATCTGCTAATGACATTCAAGAACTTCAAGATATTTTAAATGCAAACGAGCAGTTATCAAGTTTGCATCTAACTGTCGACCAAGTAACAATGGAATTAGATAATCAAACTGTCTATATTCCTCGAATCATCGTACCGATGACTTATACCGATGCTCAACAAACATTACCAGACAATGACGTCACTATCTTGACCGAATCCATGACTCAGTTAGGAAATCGATTAATTATGATTGCCTACTATGATACAAACGCTAATACACTTACGGTCTACCATTTAACAAACTGGACCACTCCACTTTTTACTTACAGCGACCAATAAAGCCATTAAAAACCGCAGATAACGTCTTAAATACTCACGTTATCTGCGGTTCTTGTCATCTCATTCTATTTACCTAATGCACGACGATAATCTTCTACTAATTGTTCACTCATAATGATTTTTTGCTCTGCCAATTGTTCCACTAAATCTGAATTACTAATTGTTGTAGAAGCATTATCAATTAATTGTGCAATGATTTCTTTAATATTAACCATGTTCAAGCCTCCACGTCCCTTATGGTACGTCACCGTAATAAAGTCAGTCAATGGATAAACATGCGTTCCCACTTCAATATTTTTATTCGTCACTAATAATTTAGCAATCGACTCTGAAATATTTAAATCTTTCGCCAAATCTTTCAATAAATATGGAACTTTTTCATCTGTTTCCCCTTTAAAGAAATTCACTTGGGCTTTCACAATCGCTTGTATCATCGCCGTAATTGATTTCTCACGATAGTTTAAACAAGAATCTAATAGTTGATAGTTCAAACGATGTTGCTCAATATATGCTTGTAATTCAGCATCATTTTGTTGTGCCATTTCATCAAAATAGCCTTGATTAAAGATTAACTGCGGATAAAAATGACGATTATATCGCATTTCTAGCCATTCATCACGATAACGAACAGAGACATCTGGAATTAAATTCAAATTTTGTTGACGCTCAAACAATGCGGCCGGTACAGGTCGTAAAGTATGGAAATATGATAGGCACTCTTCTATTTCATCTCGATTGAATTGGCTTTTTTCTTCAATCGCTTCAATATTATGTGCAGTCAATAAATCAAAATATTCTTCTAATAAATAGTATGCAATATTTGGTGCTTTAGAATCTTGCTCTGTTTGCAACATCAAACATTCTTGCAAATCATATGCCCCTACCCCAGCTGGCTCTAATTGCTTAAGTAAGGTCATCGCATCGAGTGTTATCATCGCATCTAAGTTCAATTTTTTAGCTAATTCTTGATATGTATATGGCAAATACCCACGTTCATCTAAATAATCCACTAAACGCACCATTGCATCACGAATTGGAGTTTGACGGAACAACATAATTTGTTCAAATAAAAACATAATCAAACTTTGAGATTCACCGATTGCGTGATTGACACTCTCGTCTACATGATTGATTTTAGCAGAATCAATATTTGCTACTTTCTTTTCAATCGGATATTCCATTTCAATAAATGGATTTTCCAATATACTCTCTTCTAAATAATAAGTTAATTGCTCTGTATTTAAATCGAGTATTTCTACTAATTGTTCATCAGATAGAGAATGCGTTAACGACTCTTTATTTTCTGCTACTTGGCTTAAATTGACTGCTTGCCATTTACTCACATTTTTTTCATTCATTTGCTTTTTTCACTTCTTTCTCTTGCTTTTTAATGTTAAAGCCACTCACTTTCATGCACGCATTATCTCATTTTTATTCAAAAAATCGATTATCATAACCCAGCGACAATGGATCAACAAATTCATATCCTTGTGTAATTAAATCTGGAATTAAAATACGTAAAGCATCGGGTGCTGCTTGATGCGTATCATGCATCAGCATCAATGTTTTTTCTTGTAAATATGTCTTTACTTGCTCACAAATCGCATCTTTGTCATGTGAACGCCAATCCTCTGTATCTACATTCCAAATAACCGAAGTAAGTTCTAGCGCTTGTGCTAAGTGAACCACCCTTTTTCCTCCAGCTCCAAATGGCATACGAAACATAAACGGTGTTGCACCGGTCGCATCAATAATTGATTCTTGTGTCCATTCTAATTGTTGAATCACTTCCTCATCGCTCGATTTAGATAAATCTGGATGATTATATGTATGATTTCCAATATAATGCCCCTCATCCACAATACGTTTCGCTAGCTCTGGATATCTATCAACATTTGCTCCTGTTACAAAGAATGTCCCTTTAATTTGATATTCATTCAATATATCCAATACTTGCGGAGTAATATCTGGATGAGGACCATCATCAAAAGTCAACGCCACCAATAAACGTGGATCCAGCTCTGTACCCGATAATTGCGTTGCAAATTGCTTCGATTGGAACAAAGCTTGACATTGCGATCGACTCAACGGTTCTTCCTCATTCAATCGCTGCACCATTTCTGCCAACTGGCTCACCTTTTCTTGTAGTTGTTCTCGCCACTGTTTTTGAACTTCACTATGCCCTAATTGCTCAATTTCAGTTTCTAATTCCATTAATTGAACTGACAAGGTATCAATTAACGACGCTGTCACATCCATTGGTAAATTTGCCAATTGTGTTTCAATCATCGACTGTCGATTCAACCTGGTTTCATAATAATCCCATACTTGATTCATTTGATAAAAAAAAGCATCTTGAACACCATAAGACCGTTGCTGCTTTAATTGCATTAATTGCTCAATATTCACCGTTGATTTTAGATTTAGTGCCTCCCATTGAGCAGATGCCATAACTTCATTTGGTATTTCATCAACCAGCTGATTCACTAATGCTAATTCTTTATACTGATCCACTGCTTGCGATACCTTTTGTTTTAATCCTCTGTATTTGATTGATTTCAACTGATTCGCATGTTCTACCAATTCATTAATCATCTCTACTGAAATATCACCATTAATAATAGTTTGCTCGCTATCAAAATAAGTCCGATTTAATGTCTCCCAAGTTTGTTGTGCCACTACTTTATTATCTAGTAACACATATTGCCACATCAGCATACCACCTAAAGCGATAATCAATAGTATTAGTAACGCAAATGAGGTTTTCCATAATTTCTGTTGCAGATTTTTATCCATTCTTTACGTCTTCCTCTCATCGTCCTTCCCTTTTTAATTTAATATTATATATCCGAATTGAATGTATCACCATGTTCAAAATCGCTATATTGATAGCCACGATAGAACCATGTCTGACGTTGTTTTGACGAACCATGCGTGAAACTATCTGGGACTACATAACCATAATTCTTTTTTTGCAAAGTGTCATCTCCAACTGCATGTGCAGCTTGCAATGCCTCTTCAATATCGCCTACTTCTAATAAATTCTGCTGCTCCACATATTTCGCCCATGCACCCGCATAGTAATCTGCTTGCAGCTCTAGACGCACCGTTAAAGCATTCTCTTCTTTAGTCGTTGCACGCTGTTTTGCACGTGTAAAAGCGTCCATTGTCCCAGTTAATACTTGTACATGATGACCTACTTCATGCGCAATAACATATGCCATCGCAAAATCACCTGGTGCATTATATTTTCTCGTTAATTCACGATAAAATTGTAAATCAACATATACCGTTTCATCTCCAGGACAATAAAATGGCCCAGCTTGAGCAGAACCTTGCCCACACGCTGTTGAAATATAATCTGAATAAATAACCAATTGTGGTTCACGATATTTTAAGCCTTTTTCAGCAAATTTCTGATGCCAAAAATCTTCAGTTGTTGCTAAAACTGCCGAGAAGAAAGCCACATCTTCATCTGTCGGACGTGCACTTTGACTACTCGTAGAGCGATTGACACTCACTTCTTGTGACGGTGTAATTTGTTGATTATAAATCGTACTATTATTTAAGTTTGAAAATAAATTACCTGACCCAAAGAAACTCATTAATAGGAATAAAGCTAGTAACAATAACTTCGTCTTACCTGATGTTCTAGCTAGTAAGAGCCATAATAAATTGCCACCCATTCCTCCATTTGATCCTCTTATGACACGCCTTGTTGGATTAGCGTAACGTGAATTATTAGTTTGATTACGTCTATCTTGCACATTTTTACTCTGCCTAACATCTTCCCATTTCAATACTCTCACCCTCTTTAATCGGTTTTCGTCTACTACTTAATCATATCATATTTAAAATTGACCTTCTATTGATTTAAAGACTTATTTTATAAAGATAATTCATAAATATAATCATTCATGACATATCCTTCACCAATCTCCACATAGCGTTCACCTACTCGTTGAAAACCACGATGCTCATATACTTGAATCGCTAATTCATTACCTTGATTGACATTCAAATACAATGTCTTTCCTTTGCCTAATTGTTCATACCAATCAAATAGTTGTGACATTAATCCTTTTCCTCGATATGCTTGTTTAATATATAGCTTGCTTAAATACAAACGTTCACCTTGATTTTCATAAGCTGTATAACCTACTACTTCATCTTCAAGTGTAATCAAATAATAGTGTGCACCCTGTGCTATCTCTATTTTAATCGCTTCAATCGACTGATAATGTTGCAGCATGTAGGCTACTTGTTTTTCTCCTATAATCGGTGTAAATACTTCTGGCCAAATTTCACTGATGACAGCATATAATTGTTCAATATCCGTCTGCGTTTCAACTGTTTTTAATACTAACATTGATGCTTACTCCCCACTTCTTTATGTAACCATAATAAATCAATCCAGCGATTAAATTTATGCATCGCCTCAGGAAAACAGCCAATTTGTTTAAAATGATGACGCTGATGAAATTGGAAACTCGCTTCATTATCTCCAGAAACCAACGCAACTAAATGACGTACGCCCTTTTGACGCAATTCCGCTTCAATCTCCTGTAACAAAGCACTTCCTATCCCTTTCGCCTGTACGTGTTCGGCCAAATAAACACTATAACTGGCTGAAAAACGAAAGGCTTCTCGCTCTGAAAAGGGGGATGCATAAGCATAACCTATTATTTGTTGATTTTCATCTTCAGCGACAAAATATGGAAAACCAGCAGCTTTAATCGTTTGGTATCGCTCTAACATCACCGCTTCACTCGACACCGCAAATTCTGCCGTTGCCGTTGAATGTAAGACATAATGTTGATAAATATGTTGAATGCTGCTAATATCTGCTGCCTCAGCAGGTCGTACATGATAAGTGGACATCTAGTTCTATCCTCCGTTTTCGTTCATTTGAATGCTTTAAAAAATAAAATCATAATTTAATACGATTATACGCTTTTTTATTCAAAATGCCCACCTTTCTCATTTTCGTTTAAAACAGGCATCTCTTATTTTTCTAGGCTTGCAAATTCGACTCAGTTGTATAACAATAGAGATACACTATGCATCACTAGTGTTTTTGCAGTAACAATACATTTTAAAGGAGTTTACTATGTCGTCAAAACACTTTTCTGCTCTTATTTTATCTCTTGTCACCTTGCTTGCTTACGGATTAGGCTTACAGTTCCAAATTATTGGGCCGTCTATGCTAGCATTAATCTCCGGAATGGTCGTTACCCATTCGCCTTTAGCACAACAGCTAGATTTGTCCTATATCAAAAAATTAAGCAGCCTACTACTTAAAATCAGCATTGTTTTACTTGGGTTTACATTATCCTTACGCTCATTTATTTTACTCGGTGGCGAAACTTTGAGCATGATTCTTTTAACAGTACCCTTAGCACTGGTCGTTGCGTGGTTTATCGGCAAAAAAATCAATGCCACACAAAATATACGCTTATTAGTCGGAATTGGTACAGCTATTTGTGGTGGCTCAGCAATCGCATCAGCTGCCCCTATTTTAGATGCTGAAGACGAAGATATTGCATTATCGCTCTCAACAATTTTTTTCTTTAATTTATTAGGTTTATTTATTTTTCCTGTCATCGGTCACTGGTTACACTTATCGGACGCTAACTTTGGATTATGGGCAGGAACTGCCATTAATGACACCTCATCCGTAGTAGCTGCTGGATTCACTTATAGCGAACAAGCTGGAGAAGTAGCAACCGTCGTCAAGCTCGTTAGAACGTTGATGATTATTCCGACCTGTTTAAGTTTTATTGTTTTCCGTTTAAAAAATCAGCCTTTTAAATGGCAAACTATTCGTAAAATTATCCCGACCTTTATCATTTGGTTTATATTTGCCATTCTCATTCGTGCAACCAATCTATTACCAGACGTATTCATTCAATGGATGAAATTTGGTGCAAAAGTCATGATGACAGCTGCCTTAGCTGGTATTGGTTTAACAACACATCTACGTCAACTATTCCAATCAGCTACTAAGCCCCTACTCATCGGTGGTTTAACCTGGATAATTTTGGCAGCATTCTGCTTATTGTGGGTGTTATTTACTTAATGCACCAGCAGTTAATGTAGAATATCAACTTCATGATTTTTGTTTAAAGAGTCCTTGTCAAAGGATTCTTTTTATATTATACTTTTGTTAGTTTATAAAATGACACGAGAGGTGATTCTATGTTTTCTGGTGAACAATTACGCAAGAAAAGAATTGAAGCTGGATTTAAGCAATCTGAGTTAGCACAATTACTCAATATTAGTCGTGCATCTTACTTTAATTGGGAAAACAATAACACGCAACCCAATCAAAAAAACTTAAAAAAACTTGCGCAGCTACTACACGTTATGCCATCATATTTTCAATCGGAACATGAAATTGTTGATTTGTATTTACAACTCAATGAATCAAATCAGCATCATGTACTCAACTATACACGCCATACATTAGATGAACAATTACAAGAAGAAAAAACACTAACTGCTCCTCTCTTTGAATACCATGTTTATGAAAAATTATCAGCTGGCTCTGGATATACTACCTTGGATGACCGCAATTACGATGTAGTCTATTTTGATGAACAAATTGATTATGACATTGCCTCTTGGATTTTTGGAGATTCAATGGAACCGAAATATTTAAATGGCTCAGTTGCTTTAATTAAAGACGGTGGTTTTGATTATGACGGTGCAATCTATGCAGTTGTTTGGGACGGACAAACCTATTTAAAAAAAGTATATCGAGAAAAAGAGGGATTACGACTTGTATCGTTGAATAAGAAATATGCAGATAAATTTGCCCCTTACGAAGAAGAACCTCGTGTTATTGGTAAAATCGTTGGTAATTTCATACCAGTGGAGCGTTAATCATGGGATACATTGATTATACACGTGAGCCAACTTCGGATATTGCGTTTATCGATATGAAGTCCTTTTATGCTAGTGTAGAGTGTGTAGAGAGAGGCTTACATCCTTTAGAAACATCACTATGTGTCATGAGCCGTACAAACAAGACGAATGGTGTAATTCTAGCCTCTTCTCTTACCTTTAAACTTTCGCCTTTAAACTTTCTAAAACTTTCAGTTTGACTTTCAGCCCGAATTTCAGTTGGCTTTTTATAAAAAAAAATTGTGAAATAGCATTGACACTACTTATCGAATATTGTATTATATGTCTTGTTGTAAGAACAACATTTCGTGCCGGCTTAGCTCAGTTGGTAGAGCATCTGATTTGTAATCAGAGGGTCGAGGGTTCAAGTCCTTTAGCCGGCATATAAAAAGAAATTGTTAAACAATTTCTAACGGAATTAGGCAAACATAATTGAAATGGTTCGGGTTCGATTCCCGATTTCCGTATTGCCAGCATGGTAAAACGCCGGGGTGGCGGAACTGGCAGACGCACAGGACTTAAAATCCTGCGGGTAGTGATACCCGTACCGGTTCGATTCCGGTCCTCGGCATTATGGCTCTGACAATTGTTGTCGGAGCTTTTTATTTAGCAGCAATAATTTTAAAGATAAGGGCGGAGATTTATGAAAAAGAAATTGTTTTTACTAGCAACTATGATGATACTAGCAGGCTGTCAAACAAATAGTCAAAATACTACGACTACAACTGCAACGACTGAAACAACATCGGAAGTAACAACCACACAAGCTACTACGTTAGCTACTCAAACTACATCTGATGATAAAGCACAAGCATCAATTACAATCAATATTACTGTTGACGGAGAACCGATTGAAAATAGCCCGTTCACATTAAACGTAAATGACGGTGATACTTTATTAGACGTCATGAAAGCTCAGCTTGATATTGTTGAAAAAGACGGTTTTATCAGCAGTATCAATGGCCATGAACAAAATGCTCAAGAAAATAAATGGTGGTTATTCGATTATAATGGTCAAATGAGCGAAGTAGGCGCAGCCGATGTCAAATTAAAAGACGGTGACCAAATTGATTGGAAGTTAGCTCCATTTGAATAATATTTTTTCAGTTCGCTCACTGACCCAAGTTGCATTACTCAGCACACTCTGTTATATTGGGCGTATTATTTTTTCAGGTATTCCCAATGTACAACCTGTTACAGCTCTATTATTCATTTTCACTGCTACAATAGGCTGGAAAAAAAGCATTATTATCGCTGGGTTGACCATGCTAATATCAAATATCTATCTTGGAATGGGGCCTTGGACATTAATGCAAATTGCAACGTATATGGTACTAGTCATCATATCATTACCGATTATTGGGTTATTTAGAAGATTAAAAGCAATGCCACAACAAATAGTTGGGGCATTATGGTGCGGTATATTGGGCTATTTGTATGGATTGTTAATTTCAATTATGTGGGTCAAACTATACGGTATTGCCAATTTTTGGAGCTATTATTTAAGAGGATTACCTTTTGATACGGCACATGCAGCTGGAAATATCATTTTTTATCTCATACTCGCACCAATTATCACACGGTTACTTAAACAATATACGTAAATCATAACCACCCGTCTAACGGGTGGTTTGAACAGGGGCTATAAGCCCAAAAAGCCAGCCAGCGCCTAAAGACGCTGGCTTTCACTTTGTTCAAGCCTTATTGCTCTTGACCCGTCACTCGCCTCTCAAAGAGGCGTTTGTATTACTTACCACTATCCCTAAAGGGATTTTCATATTCCTTCACACTCAATTTATCCAAGGCTATATCATGTTTCTCTTGCTCTTGAATATATTTCTTTATCGTGGCTTCGTTTAATCCCACCGTACTCACATAATATCCTTCTGCCCAAAAATGTCGATTCCCAAATTTATATTTCAAATTTGCGTGTTTATCAAACATCATTAACGCACTCTTACCTTTTAAATATCCCATAAAACTCGATACGCTTATTCTTGGTGGAATACTGACCAACATATGTACATGGTCCGGCATCAGATGTCCTTCTATAATTTCGACTCCTTTATAACTACATAATCGTCGAAATATTTCTCCTAAACTACTGCGACATTGATTATAGATGATTTTTCGTCTATACTTTGGGGTAAACACAATGTGGTATTTACACATCCACTTTGTGTGCGATAAACTATGTGCCATGCGTTTTCTCCTTTCACTTTACAGTTGGCTTGAACACCACTATTGTATCGCGTTTGGAGTTTTTTGGTATAACCGTCGTTGCGCACCCGCATAGCGGGTGGTTTATTTGTCACTCACCTTACGGTGCGTGACCGACTAAAGTCACAATATAGAAGACAGCTCAATCACTGGTTCACACTGATTGAGCTGTCTTAATCTTCGCCATTCGACTATGCCATTGAATGATGTTTATTAATAAATTCATCACGTCCAGACAAACTACGATAACATTCATAGTGTACTGGATTTTTTAAGTAAAAATCTTGATGATAGGTTTCTGCCTCATAAAATGTAGGTGCTGACGTAATCGGTACGACAATCGGATTATCAAACAGATTACTTTGTTCTAACGCTAATTTAGACTGTTCTGCTACTTGTTTTTGTTCCTCCGTCGTATAAAAAATCTCAGGACGATACGAAGTCCCACGGTCAACAAATTGTCCCCCACTATCAGTCGGGTCAATAATTTGCCAAAATACACTTAATAATTGTTCATAGCTTACCACTTCTGGATTAAATGTAATACATACAGCCTCTGCATGACCAGTTGTGCCTGTTTTAACTTGTTCATATGTCGGATTTTCGACTGTTCCACCGATATACCCTGAAATAACTGACTCTACTCCGTCCCACTGGTCAAACGGATGAACCATACACCAAAAGCAACCACCTGCAAAAATCGCACGTTCTTTATTCTCCATTCATTCTTACTCCTCTCTTATACCATTATCTAATTAATTAAATAAATCGATAAAAAATTCTCTTGTCCCGTCTATCACTTGATTTGCTAAGTTTTGTGTGCCTCGCAGTATTCGTAGAATCCAACCGGCTTTCTCAACTGATTCATTCGTGACAACCGCTACCTCACTACCTTTTGCTGTCGGCAAAAAACTAAGCATTTCATGCTCTAATGATACACTAACCGTTCCAACTTCCACATCTTTTGCTATCGGAGCTTGTATTTGATTTTGTTCATTAAAATACGTTGCATTCGGTACAAAATGATACTGATATTTTGCATTGGACCACTCACTCGGTAATGTTAACGATACATCATCTGAATACATCATCGCAACCGATTTTTGCTTACCACCAACGACTTCAATGGCTGGAATTTGATTAGTCATTGTCCCTTTAACGAGTACATTTTGCTTACTAAAAGCTGAAAAACCATAATCTAACAGTTGTCTAATGTCCTTAGTCGTACTGCTGACTTCATCTGACACCCCTAAAACAATCGCTAATAAGCGTCGATTATCACGTTTAACCGTTAAAATTTGATGCAAGTGCCCATTTTCCGTACTGGTCAACATCAAGCCATCTGGTTTCATTGAACTATCTAATAAATCATTACTATTATTCACCACAATCGCATCTTTAGTTTCTGCTTTAAAATGTAATTTATCAATCTTCGTATAATTTAAATATTCTGGGAAATCCTGAATTAGACGATACGCAATCGTCGCAATCGTTTCAACAGTCAACCGATTACCATTTTTAGCAGTGGAACTACTACTATCCGTTGGTATCCCCATAATATTCGTTAACTGATTTCCCTCTAAATGCCAATCATGTAACTTTTGTTCCATTTTCTCTAAAAATTCTTGCTGCGTTTCCGATAGCATTTCTACTAAAGCTAAAGCTGCGCCATTAGCTGATTTTACTGCAATCGCCTGTAATAATTCTTCTACTGTATAATGAAAATCTTGCCGCAAAGGAATATTGGCTATTTCATAATTTTGGCTTAGCTGATACACATAATCAGAAATTGGAACTTGTGTATTCAATGTTAACTCTCCATTAGCAATTGCCTCATATACTAAGTATACCAATAATAATTTAGTTGCTGCTCCAGATTCAATGGCTAATTGTGATTCTTTCTCAAATAAAATTTGTCCATTCTCTGCATCTACAAGCATTGCAGATATTGCTTCGAGTGAAACATTCTCACTTGTTTGAGCAGTAACAATCGGTCCTGAGCTGACTAAAAAAATCAAGCTAATTAACACCATTAACTGCTTTTTAAATTTCATTTATTTCCCCACTTCATTTCTATTTTAAACACCATAAATTGTTGATCTATCTCTGCATGTACTTTACCATTATGTACATTGACAATATTACGCACAATTGGCAATCCTAAGCCTGAACCAGGAACATCTGCATTACGTGATGAATCCAATCGATAGCTTCGCTCAAAAATGTTTTCTAATTCTGATTCCGGTATTAATTCACCATTATTACGAACTTCTAATATCGTTTGTCTATCTCCCAAATCACGATACGCTCGTAATTGAATCAGCGAAGCACCATGTCCATATTTTAAAGCATTCGAAATTAAATTATGAAACACACGTGCCATCTTTTCCGGATCTAATGATACTATTAATTCTTCAGGTGTCACATCGATTTCAATTTTGATATTCTTTTCTTGTGCTAATAATTCAAAATCTGCTGCTAGTTGCTCAAAAAACATACCGATATTCATCTCAATTGGTCTAATTTTATAGGATGTCATACGTGAAGCGGCATAATCAAATAAATCATTCACTAAAACATTCATATCCAAGGCTTTATTATAAGCTATACTAGCATAATTCAGCATTTGCTCTTCTGATTGGTATTGCTGATTATTAATCAATCCTAAATATCCAATAATTGAAGTTAATGGCGTTCTTAAATCATGTCCCACATTAGCAATTAGCTCATCTTTCGATTGTTCAACTTTCCGTTCTTCTTCACGTGATTGAACAACACTTTCAACTAATGAATTTATACTATGAATCGCATCTGTCAGCTCTCCAATATTAACTTCTGGAATTTTTAAGTCATAGTGCCCATTTGAAATATATTTTAAATAATCTAGCACACGCTTTAAATGCAGCGAATTACGTATTTTATTCACTCTCGAATACGTAGCCAATGGTGCAATCATAATCATAATATATGAAAGTATTTGACGTGTCATGATGACATCTTTAACAGACCAGCCAAAATAAGCAAACGTCGTTAAGTTTGGCTCTCCAAACCACGTCATCGGTAGCTTCAAAAATTCAAGATATAATAAAACCAAACTCAAATATATTAAAAAAACAGTTCCTAGCGTAATAATGCCCTCTAAGAATAATATAATACGTTCATTTTGTGTTAATTTCATTGTTGGTAAATTCATAACACTCTATCCTTCTATCTTATATCCTACGCCCCATACCGTTTTAATGACTTTTTCACCATCAGTGGCAGCTTCTATTTTATCACGCAAATGACTTACATGTACCATTACCGTTTTAACACTAACAACACTCTCTTGATTCCACACTGCTTCAAAAATTTCATCGGCACTGAATACACGATTTGGATGACTCGCCAATAAATACAATATTCCAAATTCCAATGCTGTTAACTGAATTTTTTTCCCTGATAAAGTAAAAACTTCATGAGATTCTTTGCGAATTTCAAGAGGTCCAATTTCAATTTGATTCTCTTTTTCTGGTGCCATATATTGCTTTTGACGTCTTAATAATGACTTAATTCGAGCAATCACCTCCAATGGATTAAATGGCTTTGTAATATAATCATCGGCACCTGTCACTAATCCTTGGATTTTATCATTATCCTCTGATTTCGCACTTACCAAAATAACAGGAACATTTTTATTCGAAGCTCTCAAACGTGCAAGCACATCTAATCCATTTATTTGTGGCATCATAATATCTAACAAAGCTAAATCAACAGTCTCATTTTCTAATATATTCAGCGCTTGCTGTCCATTATACGCTTTAATCACCTCATAGCTTTCGTTTTGCAAATAAATATTTAATAATTCAACGATTTCACGATTATCATCTACTAATAAAATTTTAGTTGCCATATTTCTCACATCCTTTTTCTATTACCTCTCTATTATACCCATTAACCGACCTATTTTATACTCTTACCTTGTATTTGATATTGAATTTTACAAAATTTTAATAATCATACAAAAGAGCCCCTAGAGAATATTCAATTTCCAATATCCTCTAGAGGTCATTTTAAAAGCTCTATTTGATTAAATCTTCCCATTTCCAGTCTAAAACTTCTGGAATATCAATTCCATTTTCACGAATATATTGCTTATGATACGCCACCGTTTCATCCATTTTTTCTTTAAACTCTTGTGCTTTATCACCAAATACTGCATTAGCAGCATCTTTCGCCAAATGGAAACGATCCAACTCTGATAATACACGCATATCAAACGGTGTTGTAATATCTCCATTTTCACGATAACCATGAATGAACAAATGATGATTTTGACGTTTGAAGAAGATATCACGAATCATACCTTCATAACCATGGAATGCAAAGATAATCGGCTTATCAACAGTAAATAATTCATTAAATACTTCATCTGATAAGCCTCTCGAATCAATGTCTGGGTGACGCAATTTCAAAATATCTACCACATTAATAAAGCGAATTTTCATTTCAGGAAAGGCTTTATTTAAAATTGAAATAGCTGCTAATGCCTCCAAGTTTGGTTCCGTTCCGGCTGCTGCAAACACAATATCCGGCGTACCATTATGGTCAGTAGATGCCCAATCAATCACTTTATACCCTTTTTCTACTAATTCTTCTGCTTCCTCTGCCGTATAAAATTGTGGACGTGGATGTTTGGAAGACACAATCAAATTAATCTTATCTTCATCTTTTAATGCTTTATCCATAACTGCTAATAAACTATTGGTATCAGCTGGTAAATACTCACGAATAAATTCTGGTGTTTTTTCTGCCAAATGCGTTAACAAACCTGGATCTTGATGCGTATAACCATTATGATCTTGTTGGAATACAGTCGATGTCGCAATCAAATTAAGCGACGGATAATTTTTACGCCATGGTGCGTGTGTTTTGGATTTCCGTAACCATTTAAAATGTTGTGTAATCATCGAATCAACCACTCGCAAGAATGATTCATATGACGCAAAGAAACCATGACGGCCTGTTAATACATAACCTTCCAAAAATCCTTCTGCTTGATGCTCTGACAATTGCGAATCAATGACACGTCCTACTGGAGAAAGCCATTCATCATAAGCATCATTCATTCTACCTAACCATTGACGATTTGTTGCATCAAACACATGTTGTAGACGATTCGATTTAGTTTCATCTGGACCAAAAATACGGAAATTCGTTGGGTTTTCACGAATTAAATCAGCTGCATATTTACCTAACTCAATCATATCTTGAGCAATAATTTCACCCGGAACCTTAATGTCTAAAGCATGCTTTCTCCAATCAGCCGTATTCAATTCAGCTACGATACCAGCATTTGTTACAGGATTCATAGACATTCTACGATTACCTTTTGGTGAAATCTCACGAATTTCTTCTTTAACATATCCATTATCATCAAATAACTCTTCTGGTTTATAAGATTGTAACCATTCAACTAAATACGAAGCTGTACGCATATCTTTACCAGTTACAGGTATTGGCACTTGATGTGCTCTAAAACCACCTTCAATCGGTTCACCATTCCATTCTACTGGTCCTGTCCAACCTTTTGGAATGCGAACAATTAACACGGGCCATTTTGCTTGTGTTGCTTTATCAGCTGGATATTTTCGAGCTTCTGATTGGATTTCTTGAATCAACTCAATCGCTTTATCCATTTTTTCTGCCATTTCAAAGTGAACAATTTCAGGATTCGTTCCACCTACAAAGATAGGTGTCCAACCCAAACCATTAAATAAATCCGTTAATTCTTCATTAGTTTTACGTTCTAAAATGGTTGGATTATGAATTTTACCCCCATTTAAATATAAAATTGGTAACACTGCTCCGTCATTGACTGGATTAATAAAAGTATTAGAGAACCACCCTGCTGCTAAAGGACCAGTTTCTGCCTCACCGTCACCTACAACCGTTGCTGCAATAACATTGGGATTATCTAAAATGGCACCCGTTGCATGTGATAGCGAATACCCTAATTCACCACCTTCATGAATCGACCCTGGTGTTTCGGGTGCAGCATGAGATGCTATACCTCCTGGAAAAGAAAATATTTTACATAATTGTTTTAAACCAGCTTCATCTTGTGTAATTTCTGGGTATAATTCAGAATAAGAGCCGTCAATATAAGAGTTCGAAACCATTACTTGACCACCATGTCCAGGTCCTTCAATATAGAACATATCTAAATCATATTTGTTAATCACACGATTAAGGTGAGCGTAAATAAAGTTTTGCCCTGAAATAGTTCCCCAATGCCCAATAGGTGTTAATTTAACATCTTCATTCGACAACTCTCTGCGTAATAAAGGATTATCTTTCAAATACATTTGGGCAACAGAAATATAATTAGCTGCTCGCCACCATTTATCGACCTTTTCCAAGTAGCTTTTATCATCAAAATTCGTCATTATTAATTCCTCACATTATTCTAATTAAGTTAGTTAGTTTTATAAACTAACCTTTGTGTTTAATTTTAAAATATTCATTTATATATGTCAATAGTTATGGAATTTTTTCACATAAATTTGATAATATGCGTATTCAAACAAAAAAACACCCTTTGAAAACGTTGATTTACCAACGTTTTCAAGGGTGTCATTAACATAAAAATTATTTTAATGTTACAGATGCTCCAACTTCTTCTAATTGAGCTTTTAAAGCTTCTGCTTCTTCTTTTGATACGCCTTCTTTTAATACTTTAGGAGCGCCATCAACTAATTCTTTAGCTTCTTTCAATCCTAAACCAGTAGCTTCACGAACTACTTTGATTACTTTGATTTTTGTATCTCCAGCAGAAGTTAATTCTACGTCGAAGTCAGTTTTTTCTTCAGCAACTGGACCAGCAGCAGCTACAGCTACAGGAGCAGCAGCAGTTACGCCAAATTCTTCTTCAATTGCTTTTACTAAGTCATTTAATTCAATAATTGTTGCTTCTTTGATTTCAGCAATAATGTTTTCAATGTTTAATGCCATGATTATTTTCCTCCATTTTTTGGTTAAATTGATAAATTAAGATTAAGCTGCAGATTCTTTTGCTTCTGCCACAGCTTTGATTGCCAATGCAGTATTGCGTACTGGCGCTTGTAATACTGAAAGTAACATTGATAATAAACCATCGCGGTCTGGTAATTTCGCTAATGCGTTCATTTCATCAGCTGAAGCTACTTTACCTTCAATTAAACCACCTTTAATTGCTAATGGTTCAATTTTATCAGCATATTTCGCAACGATTTTTGCTGGAGCTACTACTTCGTTTTCAGAGAAAACAATTGCAGATGGTCCTACAAATGTACTATCTAAACCTTCGATACCAGCTTCAGCAGCAGCACGACGTAGAATAGTGTTTTTAACAACTTTCATTTGAACTCCGCTTTCACGTAATTCTTTACGTAAGTTTGTTACTTCTTCTACTGTTAAACCTAAATAGTCAACAACAACAACTGATGCTGCAGATTTTAAGTCATTTGCCACAACTGTTACTTCTTCTTGTTTTTTCAAGATTACTGCTTTTGTCATAAGTTTCACCTCCGTCAATTTGGTATAGAGATTTTTTCAAAAAAAATCTCTATGTCACCTTAGACATAGAGATAGATCCTCAAAATTAGGAACTTCCTCGGCAAGAAATTAAGGCATTCGCCACTTGCTGTCTACGGTCGTTATGAACTGTATGTAATCATAACGGAAATATCATTTGGCGTCAAGCCTTTTTTAGAATTATTTCCTGTTATTATAATGTAGTTGTATCTAATTTGATACCAGGACCAAATGTTGTACTTAATGATAAGTTAGTAATGTATGTACCTTTAGCAGTTGCAGGTTTTACACGTAAAATTTGTTCGTGTAAAGCTTTTAAGTTTTCTACTAATTTAGTATCATCAAATGAAACTTTACCAATTGGTACGTTCACGATACCAGCTTTATCAGCACGGTATGTTACTTGACCAGCTTTAATGTCATTAACAGCTTTTGTTACGTCCATTGTAACTGTACCAGTTTTAGGGTTAGGCATTAAACCTTTAGGTCCTAATACACGACCTAAACGACCAACTTGACCCATCATATCTGGTGTTGCTACCATTACATCGAAATCTAACCAACCATCGTTGATTTTATTGATTAAATCTACTTCACCAACAAAGTCAGCACCTGCTGCTTCAGCTTCTTTAGCTTTTTCGCCACGAGCGATTACAACAACACGTGATACTTTACCAGTACCGTGTGGTAATACCATTGCTCCACGAATTTGTTGATCTGCTTTTTTAACATCAATATTTAAATTGTAAGATACTTCAACTGTTGCATCGAATTTTGCATAGTCGATTTCTTTCGCTAATGCGATTGCTTCAGCTGCTTCATATTTTTTCGTGCGATCTACTTTTTCAAAAGCAGCACGGAAGTTTTTACTTTTCTTTGCCATTTTTATTTTCCTCCTATACTTGTGGTTTTAACGGTTTAACCTCCCACACCCGATAGAAAACGGGGCGAGAAACTACACTGCGCTTAATCTTGGACTGTGATACCCATAGAACGAGCAGTACCTTCAACAATGCGCATTGCTGCTTCTACGCTAGCTGCATTTAAGTCTTCCATTTTTGTTTCAGCAACTTCTTGTACTTGAGCTTTAGTAATTGTTGCTACTTTTGTTTTATTAGGTACACCTGAACCTTTAGCAATGCCAGCAACTTTTTTCAATAATACTGGTACTGGTGGTTTTTTTGTAATGAAGCTGAATGAACGGTCTTCATAAACATCAATTACTACAGGAATAATTAAACCTGCTTGATCTTGTGTACGAGCGTTGAACTCTTTACAGAACCCCATAATGTTAACTTGCGCTTGACCTAAAGCTGGACCTACTGGTGGAGCTGGGCTTGCTGCGCCGGCTGGAATTTGTAATTTAACTTGTTTTACTACTTTTTTAGCCACGAAAATTCCTCCTTAATAAATTATACTTCGTGATGTGGTTCATGGATTAACATCCTCCCACTCATTGTGCGTACATGCGCACTAAAATATGATACCATTCTTTGTTTTATAAATCAACTGATTATTTGTGTTTATTCTTTATTTCTGCGTATTTTTTACGTGCTTTTCCCACTAAATTTAGAATAAAATACAAATTTGTTCCAACAAAAAAGTCAATAATTAACCTTTATTACATCTCTTGTTTTTTCACTTGATGAAACTCTAATTCAGCCTCTGTTTCTCGACCGAACATTTCTAAAATAACTTTTAATTTTTGTTCTTCGGCATCAACTGCGTCAACCGTTCCAGATAAACCTGAAAATGCTCCGTCAGTAATCTCAACAAAATCTCCGACTGCTAAGTTTAATTCAATACGTGCTTTAGGAGCTTCAACATCACCTAAAATAGTTGCCATTTCTTCTGGTAATAGTGGTGACGGCTTACTACCAGCTCCATGTGAACCTACGAATCCTGTTACACCTGGTGTATTTCTTACAATAAACCATGCTTGATCCGACATTACCATTTCGATTAAGACATAACCAGGAAATGTTTTCGCTACTTTTTTCTTTTCTACACCGTCTACTACTTCAATAATTTCTTCTTCTGGAATAACAATACGGAAAATATTTTCCTCCATATTCATACTTTCTTTACGTAATTCAATATTTTCACGCACTTTATTTTCATACCCTGAATAAGTGTGCAATACATACCATTCTTTATTCGCCATTGTTTTGACCTCCTACATTTTTGTTCTGTTGCCCCTTTGCACCCATAATAAAAAACCTACGAAATGTAGGTTTTTTGTCTCTATTGCTATTATAACTATAATTAACTTTTTTGCAAAGTCTAAATTAATGAATTATAGAGAAAGTATCCAATTAATGATTGATGCAAAACTTAAATCGGCTGCACCAAAATATAGTCCAAATAAAATAACCATTACAATAACTGTCCAAGTAAAGCGATTAATTTCTCGTACGCTTGGCCATGTTACTTTTTTTAACTCTTGAATAACACCTTTAACATATCCCATAGTAATACCCCTTATTCTAGCTCGCTCGGGTCATCTTGAGCACCCTCGCTTACACTTTATTATTTCGTTTCTTTGTGAACTGTATGTCGATTACAGTATTTACAGAATTTCTTAATCTCTAATCGAATCATTTTTCCTACTTGAGTAGGTGTCATGTGGTAATTGCGTTGGCCACATTCAGTACACGCTAAGGCTGTTTTCTTTTGAGCCATAACAATCCCTCCATTTCCAATACGTCACTTAACTTGACAACTTTAACACCTTATATAATATAAATGATTAATACAAAAGTCAAGGGTCGTTACGATAGCATATAATTACAGACAGCACCAATCTATCAACATGTTTTTTCATTCATACGGTTTCAGACACAATCTTCATTGCGTTTTAAAATACTTTTTGTATTTTATACGCGAGCGTGCTAAAGCATTCTCCACAGAACGCTTATCCGTATTTAAAGTTTCTGCAATATGAGCAATATTATTATCCTCTGCTAAAAGACGATTACACAATGCGATACGTTCTAATGGTGTTAATGACTGAATAAAAGCATCAACAGTTTCTTGTAAAATGATTTGGTCTTCTATACTGGTTGTTTCTTTAACATGATATTCCAAATAGGTAACATTGTCTGAAAAATCATCTGACGCAATCGTTTCCTGCAAAGACATCATTTGCACTTGTCCGCCTCTTTTTTGAGTTTGTCTATCACGACGAATATTGAATAAATAATTTTCAAATACACGGGCAAAATAATTTGCCACATAAGGGGAATTATTTTTATCGTACTTTTCAATGACACTCCACCAAATAATGCGTGCTTCTTGTAAATAATCATCTACTTCATAACCTTCAATACGAATCGTTCGCATACATTTGTAGTAAAGTGGAATAAACCGATTATATAATTCAGCAAAATAATCATTTTCAAAACTATCTTTTAACTGTTCAACCAATGCTTCATTACTGAGATCTTTAATATTCATGTTTATATTCTCCCTTTCAATATAAACGACAAATTCTCTATTGATTCTTTTCTATCTCTTGTCTTAACTCATCTAAAGCTATGAGCTGATTGACATGCCATGGACTGTGCCGACGCAACATTTGATTATAGTAATGTTCAACTTCTGTGCGAACTTGTTGCTTAGCATAACGAATTTCTAACGCAAGTTCATTAGCAGATTGCCTTAAAGCACCACGTTGAAAAATTAACCATTGCTCTGCATAATCACTGGTTGCGACCACTACACGATAGATTGGACTAATATAATTGGCTACTTCTCGTTCAATATATGAATCCGCCGTTTCATTTTCTTTTGTGAAGACAACTTGAAGATCAAACTCAGTAAATCTTTTTGTAATACCCGGTACTAAATAGGCATCAAATACCACGATGATTTGATGATAGCCTCTCACCTTTTTAAAATTAGCTAATTCGAATAATAACTGATCACGTGCCAATTCTAATTCATCTTGTTTCATCAACTTTTCAAGATGTGGCCAAGCACCAATCATATTATATCCGTCAACAAATAATATATCTTTTTTTCTCAGCATACTGGCTCAATTTATAGACGGTGTCTAGCTACTTCATACATTAAAACACCGGCAGCCACACTCGCATTTAAACTTTGCGTTGTTCCTGTCATTGGAATCGTCACAATACCGTCTGCTGCTGCTTGCACCTTAGGTGAAACTCCTTGCCCCTCATTACCAATAATAAGAGCAATCGAACCCTGACTATTCCATGTACGCATATCCTCACCTGACATCGCCGTTGCAAATACCCATACCCCTTTTGATTGCAGCTGTTCAATCACTTGGGAAATATTGGTGACACGTACTACAGGAACATTTTCAATCGAACCGGCTGAAGTTTTAGCAACGATACCAGTCAATCCGACTGCACGTCGTTTAGGAATAATCACACCATGAACGCCAGTTGCTTCTGCAGTTCGAATAATCGACCCAAGATTATGTGGGTCTTCAATCCCGTCAAGTATCAAAAAGAATGGTGCTTCTTGTCTTGATTCTGCTAACGCAAAGCAATCCTCTAATGTTTGATATTCAAAAGCAGGTAAGGTAACGACTACTCCTTGATGATTCGCATTATTTGTCATCTCATCTAATTTAGTTTTAGGTACTTCACTGACAACAACTCCTTGTTGCTTCACTAGTTTCAGTATATCTTGGACACCAGTACCTGTAAGCCCTTTTTGAATAAAAAGTTTATTTATTTGTTTTCGCTCTTTGAAAATTTTCATAACGACATGACGGCCATAAAAAATCTCGTTACTTTCAAAATTTTCTTCCGAATGCTGTCGCTGATGACGTTTGTTTTTTTCCACTATGACACCTCCGATTCAATATATTGTATAGCATTTTCCATTAACTGATAGCAGCGTTCCTCTTGTTCTGTCAATTTCAACCAACCAATTAATGCTTCAAATCCAGTAGCTTGACGATAGTCACTAATGGACGCATTTTTTGCTTTTGTATTTGCTTTATGATTTCTACCTCGTTTGTAAATATCAATTTCTTCTGGAGTTAAAATATCGACGTCTTTAATCCAATGTTTCATTACTTTTGCTTGTGCTGTTGCTGATACATATCGTACTGCTGCTCGATGTAATTTATTTGGAGCTGTGTCACCCTTTTGAATCACGTGTTTACGGATATGTTGTTCATAAACTGCATCTCCCATATAAGCTAGTGCAGCACCATTAATTAATTGTAATTCTTGCATTAGCTGTTCACACGCTTCCATGTTGTACCTTGTGGCGTATCATCTAATAAAATACCTTGTTCTTTCAATTGGTCACGAATCGCATCACTCTTAGCAAAATCTTTTGCCTTTCGTGCTTCTGTACGTTCATTGATTAATGCTTGAATCGCATCATCTAATAGGGCTTCTTCTTTTAACTGAATTCCGAATACTCCAAGCAACTGTAAATAATTATCGAGCATTGCATTAATAATTTCCACTTCGACAACCGACTCATCTAAGTACCGATTAATAATTCGTGTTAGTTCAAATAAAACACTAATCGCATTTCCAGCTTGAAAATCATTATCCATTTCTTGAACAAATAATTCAATTTGATTCTCCATTGACGCTTTCCAATTTAAACCTGCTTCACTCGTTTCACTGATAGCGTCTTGTTGACGATGAAGTAATCGACGATGCACTTCTTTCAAACGGCTTAAATTAACTGTCGCTTCATGAATCGAAGCAGCATCAAAACGGATTGGACGTCTATAATGAACTGTCGCTAATAAATAGCGAACCACCATTGGATCAACTTCTTTTAGTAAATCATGTAGCAATACAAAATTACCTAGCGATTTACTCATTTTTTCTTCATTCTCACCAATCGTTACAAACCCATTATGTAACCAATAATTAGCAAAAACATGTCCAGTCGCACATTCTGATTGTGCAATTTCATTTTCATGATGTGGGAATTGTAAATCTTGTCCACCACCATGAATATCAATCGTATGCCCTAAATGTTTTGTCGCCATAACCGAACATTCAATATGCCAACCTGGTCTACCCTCTCCCCAAGGTGATTTCCAATGAATTTCACCCGATTTAGCTTGTTTCCATAAAGCAAAATCCAATGGAGAATCTTTTCTTTCAGCAATCGCTTCTTGAACTCGTTCACTTGCCCCAACCATTAAGTCTTTCAATGATTGATCCGATAACTGTCCATACTTATCAAACGATTCGGTTTTAAAGTAAACATCACCTTGCGATTCATAAGCATAACCTTTATCCACCAAAACTTGAATAAATTGAATAATATCATCAATATGCTCCATAACACGTGGGTGAACTGTTGCTGGTAAAATATTAATGGCTGCCGTATCAGCTTTAAAGGCATCAATGTATTTTTGTGACAAAGCTTCAGGTGTTAAGCCCTCTTCTTTGGCTGCTTTGATAATTTTATCATCAACATCGGTAAAATTACTCACATAAGTAACATCATATCCTCGGTACATCAAATAGCGTCGAATCGTATCAAAAGAAACTGCACTTCGAGCATTTCCGATATGGATATAATTATAAACTGTCGGTCCACAGACATAAAACTTCACTTTGCCTGGTTCAATCGGAACAAATGGTTCTTTTGTTCTAGTCAATGTATTATAAAGTTGGATTGTCACGTATTCCTGCCCCTTTCTTCTATATAAAGAATGGAGCTTTTGAGAATTTTACTCCACTAAAAAGCTCCATATCCATTATTATTACAGTTATTACTAATTCATTATTGCTAATACTTGTTCGATATGATTGAGCACTTTTTCTTTTCCAAGCACTTCAATCACATTTGGTAATTCTGGTCCATGCATTTGCCCAGATACAGCAATACGAATCGGCATAAAGAGATTTCTACCTTTAATACCTGTTTCTTTTTGTACATTTTTCGTCAATGGTTTAATATTTTCAGCAACAAATTCTTCTGGATTCAATTGCTCTAATTGCTGACGCATTGCTTTAATAACAATAGCAGCTGATTCTTCAGCCAACACTTCTTTAGACTGTTCATCGATAACCAATGTTTCTTTAAAGAATAATTCAGACGCTGATACAATTTCTGCACCAAATGACACTTGTTCGTGATATAAACGTACTAATTTTTTAACCCATTCTAATTCTGTTTCAGACGGATTATCACTCACTCGTCCAGCTTCAATTAAATGCGGTAAAGCTAACTCAACCACTTTATCAAGTGGTGCTTGTTTCATGTAGGTATTATTAATCCACTCTAATTTTTTCGCATCAAAGGCTGCTGGTGAAGTCGATAAACGATTCGCATCAAACAGTTGAATTAATTCTTCACGTGAAAAGATTTCTTCTTCTCCGACTGGTGACCAACCTAATAATGTAATAAAGTTAAACATTGCTTCTGGTAAGTATCCTAAATTACGATATTGTTCAATAAATTGTAAAATACCACCGTCACGTTTACTTAATTTTTTATTAGTTTCACTATTAACAATCAATGTCATATGACCAAATGTCGGTACTTCCCAACCAAACGCATCATAAATCATCATTTGTTTTGGCGTATTAGCAATATGGTCATCTCCACGTAAAACATGAGTAATTTCCATTAAGTGATCGTCGACTGCAACGGCAAAATTATACGTTGGCATTCCGTCACGTTTTTGGATAACCCAATCACCTGAAATATTTTTAGATTCAAATGTAATATCACCTTTGACCATATCATTAAAACGATACGTTACATCTGCTGGCACGCGGAATCGAATAACAGGTTGGCGTCCCTCTGCTTCAAATTGTGCTTGCTGCTCTGGAGTTAAATGAGCATGTTGCCCACCATAATGTGGCATTTCCCCACGTGCTCGTTGTTCTTCACGTTCTGCCTCTAATTCTTCTTCTGTCATATAACATTTATATGCTTTATCTTCAGTCAATAATTGGTCAATTAATGGTTGATAAATATGTAGACGTTCTGATTGACGGTAAGGCCCATATTCACCCGGATTAGCAGGCGACTCATCCCAGTCCATGCCTAACCATGTTAAATTAGATAATTGGCTTTCTTCACCATGTGCAATATTACGTTTTGTATCCGTATCTTCAATACGAATAATAAATTTGCCACCATGATGACGTGCAAATAAATAATTAAATAATGCTGTACGAGCATTTCCTATATGTAATTCACCTGTTGGGCTTGGTGCATAACGCACACGTATTGTTTGACTCATTTTCTTTCTCCTCTATCTACTTCTATATAAATGCGACTACTCTTACTCAATTGGTTTAGCAAAAATCATACGACCTGCAGCTGTTTGCAGTGCACTGGTGACGACAACATCAATCCATTCATTCATATGATTTTGACCGTCTTCTACAACAATCATCGTGCCGTCATCTAAATAAGCGACACCTTGTTTTCTTTCCGTTCCCGATTTAATGACTTGAACATGCATTTCTTCGCCCGGAATCACAACTGGTTTCACCGCATTTGCCAATTCATTAATATTAAATACTGTTACATTTTGAAATTCACAAACCTTATTTAAGTTATAATCATTCGTTAAAATAGCAGCATTCATCAATTTCGCTAAACGGATTAATTTACTATCAACTTCTGTTATATCGTCAAAATCACCTTCATAAAATTCAATCGGTATATAACCGTCTTTTTGCAGTGCATTTAAAGTATCCAAGCCTCTTCTACCCTTTGCTCTTTTTAACGCATCGGAAGAATCTGCTATAAATTGCAATTCCTGCAACACAAAATTAGGAATAACCAATGTTCCTTCAATAAAATTTGTTTGCACAATATCTGCAATTCGACTATCAATAATCACACTCGTATCCAATAATTTGTACTTATACATATTATCACTCGTAGCGAGTTCTATCAACTGTGATTCCTTAGTTTCTATCGTACTTTTATTTAATGAACGTGAAAATAATTTACGCCATTCTTCTTTCCGGCTCATTACTGTTTGATACCCAACTAATGCTAATGTAATCGAAAAAATTAATGGCAAAGTTGAAGATACAAAGGGAATATTTAAACTATTAAATGGTAGTGATAATAAAAATCCAATTAATAGTCCAATCAGTGTGCCAATCGTCCCTAAAATTAAATTGAGCGTCGTCAAATTATTCATCCATTCAATTAAATAACGAATAACACGCTCAATGACTGGTGATAACAAACTGCCTAGTATCATAAAAATAATCATAAAAATAAATCCATTTAAGTAAATATTACTAGTCCAGCTTGGTACATTCGGTATGCCATGCCATATACTTGGGCCAACTGTCACACCAAAACTTAATCCAATCAGTAATGATAATCCTGTAATAATTCGTTTATACATTTTATCCTCCTTTCTTATCTTGGAAATACGATTGCCAACGCTTGTTTAATCGTTGAAACTGGGATAACTTCAATCGTTGTATTCAACACTAAGCTTTGAACATTATTTTTTGGTACAAAAATACGTTTAAATCCTAATTTATCAGCTTCGACAATACGTTCTTTCACCTGTGTCACACGCCGAATTTCTCCTGTTAAACCAATTTCGCCTACAAAACAATCGTCAATTTGCGTTGGTCGATTCCAGTAACTCGACGCAATACTCATCGCAATCGCTAAATCAATCGCTGGCTCATCTAACTGAACACCACCTGTTGTCTTGAAAAAAGCATCTTGATTTTGAACCATAAGACCACAATGCTTTTCCATAACTGCCAGCAAAAGAGATACACGTTGTTGTTCAATTCCACTAGCTGTACGCTTAGCATTACCAAAAACAGTTGGCGTCATTAAAGACTGTATCTCTGCCAAAATAGTTCGAGTCCCCTCTAAAGCTGCTACGACCGTCGAACCGGTGGCTCCAGGTAGTCGTTCTTCCAAGAACAATTCAGATGGATTCGTCACTTCTTGCAAGCCGACATCAAGCATTTCAAAAACACCTAATTCATTTGTCGAACCAAAACGATTTTTTACTGCTCTTAAAATACGGAAACGATTATGTTTCTCACCTTCAAAATACAATACCGTATCCACCATGTGTTCCAGCATTCTTGGCCCTGCAATATTTCCTTCTTTTGTCACATGGCCTACAATGAAAATTGCAATTTGATTATCTTTTGCAATACGCATCAACACATTCGTTGTTTCTCGTAACTGCGAGACGCTACCCGCCACACCATTATGCTCAGGAGATGTCATTGTCTGGATTGAATCAATAATTACCATATCTGGTTCAATACGTTGAATTTCACTCGCCACTGCCGTTAAATCTGTTTCAGATAATAAGTAAAAATAGTCACTATTTAGCGACAGTCGCTCTGCTCGCATTTTAATTTGTGATAAACTTTCTTCTCCGGAAACGTAAAGTAATTTTTGACCTTTATTCGCTAATTGTAAAGACACCTGTAAAAGCAATGTTGACTTTCCAATTCCAGGGTCACCACCGATTAATACTAAAGAGCCATTAACCACTCCACCACCTAAAACGCGGTCAAACTCCGAAAAGTCCGTATTCACACGAGATTCATTAGTATATTGAATCTCATGTAACTGTTTAGCACCACGTGACAATGGCTGCTTGGAAGTTTGAACTTGCACTCGTTTATCAATGGTAGGAGGAGCTACTAATTGTTCTTCCATTTGATTCCAGCCACCACATTCAGGGCACTTTCCTAACCACCTTGGCGATTCATAACCACAAGCCATACATTCATACATGACCCTTTTTTTCGCCATAGACTTCATCCTTTCTGCTTTTCTTTACTCTTATTTGCTAGATGAACCAAATCCACCTGTTCGTGTACTTTCTCCACCATTATCACTATCAACTTTCAAAAATGTCGTAAAAATACCTTGGGCGATCCGCTCACCTTTTTTGATTTTTTGATCCACTAGCCCAAAATTTAACATTTGCACAAAAATATGCCCTTCGTTCGATTCATTATTATAATAATCACTATCAATAATGCCGATACTATTCGGTAATACTAAAAATCGTTTCAAAGGATTACTTGAACGATTAATAATTTGCAAATATTCATCATCTTGCATATAAGCTTTCAATCCTGTTGGAATTAAAGTTGGTTTTAATAATTTTTCATGCAGAACCTTTGCCTTTTCTTCCTTATCTTTTGGTGACTGATAAATCCATTGCTTCATTTCTTGTAATAAATAGCGTAACAAATCTTTCCAAAAACTTGGTAAAACAATATCTTCTGCTGCTTCAATATCATATCCTGCTGCGTGATGTGTAGCACGCTTTGGTAATTGAATATTTTGCTCAGCATAGTAAGATACGACTTCAAAACCTCTTATTTTTTCCATTATATAATCTTGTCTCCTTGCCTATTTCTCGTATCTATTCTATCACAAATCACTATCAAACATACACTGATATTGCTATACACAGTCATATTTTATAAAATTTTATAATAAGATACTCATTTATTGTTCAATAAGCTCCATGATGCAAACCCTTTCTACAATTTGACGGAATATTTTGTGCACTCAGCCAATAGATTTTCAAACGTTTTCATTTTATACTTGGATTACAAACTTAATAAAGGAGATTTTAATTATGGTAGAAATGAAACTTAAAGGTATTCATAAAAAATATGAAGGTGCTGATTTTTATTCAGTAACAGACTTCAACTTAGATATTCAAGATCGTGAATTTATCGTATTCGTAGGCCCTTCAGGTTGTGGTAAATCAACTACATTACGTATGATTGCTGGTTTGGAAGATATTTCTGAAGGTGAATTATGGATTGGCGATACATTAATGAATGATGTAGCACCAAAAGATCGTGACATCGCAATGGTATTCCAAAACTATGCGTTATATCCTCACATGACAGTATTTGATAACATGGCTTTCGGTTTAAAATTACGTAAATATCCAAAAGATGAAATCAAGTCACGTGTAGAAAATGCTGCGGAAATCTTAGGCTTAACTCAATACTTAGATCGTAAACCAGCTGCTTTATCTGGTGGTCAACGTCAACGTGTTGCCTTAGGTCGTGCAATCGTTCGTGATGCTAAAGTATTCTTAATGGATGAGCCTTTATCAAACTTAGATGCTAAATTACGTGTACAAATGCGTGCTGAAATCGCTAAATTACACCAACGTTTAAATACAACGACTATTTACGTAACACATGACCAAACTGAAGCGATGACAATGGCAAGCCGTATCGTTATTATGAAAGACGGTATTATCCAACAAATCGGATCACCTCAAGAAGTGTACAATACACCAAATAACGTATTCGTAGCAGGTTTCATTGGTTCACCTGCAATGAACTTCTTCAAAGTAACATTGAATGACGGTGTCATTTCAAATCATCAAGGTTTAGAATTAAAAATTACAGAACCACAACGTAAATTATTAGAAGAACGTGGTTTCAATGGAAAACAAATTATTTTCGGTATCCGTCCTGAAGATATTCAATCAGAACAAGTATTCTTAGATGCTAACCCTGGTTCAATTGTTCGTTCAGAAGTTGTCGTTTCAGAGTTATTAGGTGCTGAAACAATGCTTTACTCAAAAGTTGGGGATACAGAATTTATCGCTCGTGTTGACGCTCGTGACTTCCACAACCCAGGTGAAGTAATTGAATTAGGTTTCAACATGAACAAAGCTCACTTCTTTGACGCAGAATCAGAACGTGTTATTCGTGCTGACATGATGTAATTTCAAACCAATATAATGATAAAAGGAACGTATTCAATAAAGCTACGTTCCCTTTTATCATTATATTTTTAAAAATTGTTTCATTGAACGGCGAGCACCTAGTATTCCTAAGAGAATACCAATAATCAAGATACCAATTCCTAAGAAAATAAAGAAAGGCCAAGTCGGTATAAAGCGTATATTCATAATACCAAACAACTGTGACGGAGCTAGACGAATCGCTTCATAGATAGCATATAGTAATCCGAATGCAACACAGCTACCGATAATACCAATAAATGCACCTTCATAAGCAAATGGTGCTCGAATAAAACTATTCTTCGCTCCCACTAAACGCATAATCTCAATTTCTGTTTGTCGTGCAAAAATTGTTAGACGAATGGTATTACTTACTAGTAAAACAGCCACTACTAAAAATACTGCTGCAATAACCGCTAAAATGTAACGCACAATTTCAATTTGCTTCAATAATTTATCAGCCGTTACTTCGCCATAAGTGACCTCATGTGCATAAGTCATTTTTTTAATAGCCTCTGCTACTACTTTAATCTCTTTGACATCATCTACATCAACTACAAAAACGTTCAGTAATGGATTAGCATCCCCTTCATGTAAACTAAATTCTTGTCCTACATTTTCAATAATATCTTGTAATTCTTCATCCTTTGTTCGATAGACAACATTTGCTACATGATCCAATTGCTCGATTTTTTGTTTCAACACTTGTTCATCAGTAGCATTCGCAGCCAAATCAATCATGACACGAATTTGAATACCCGATTCAATATCTTTGGTAATTTTCTCCACATTCATCAACAATAAGACTAGTCCACCCATCATCATCAAGGTCAGCGACATTGTAAAAATGGATGCTATAGTCATCCAGCCATTACGGAATAAATTGCGTATACCGTCCCTTATATGACGGAAAAAATTTCTAATGACGCTCATCATATTCCCCCTTATAACTATCACGAACTAATTTACCTTGATTTAATTCTAGTACACGATGTCGAAATTGATTAACGAAATTTTCATTATGCGTCCCCATAATAACAGTGGTGCCTAATGTATTGACTTTTTCTAATAAATTGAGAATGCCAAGAGCTGTTTCAGGATCTAAATTTCCTGTTGGTTCATCTGCTATCAAGATTGCTGGTCGATTCGCTAATGCCCGAGCAATCGCAACACGTTGTTGTTCACCACCTGATAACTCTTCCGGCAATTGATTCACTTTATGTCGCAATCCTACTTGTTCTAATAATTCATGTACACGTTGTTTAATTTCTTTGCCACGTTTTCCTGTTACTTCGAGTGCGTATGCAACATTTTCATATACCGTTAATTTTGGTAATAATTTAAAATCTTGAAACACAACGCCAACATAGCGACGTAAAAACGGGATTTCTTTTTCTTTCATCGTGGCAATACGATATTTCCCTACTTGAACAGCCCCTTTGGTTTGCATTTCTTCACGATAAAGTAATTTCATCAAGGTTGATTTACCCGAACCACTTGGCCCTACAATATATACAAATTCACCTTGCTCAATACGAATACTCATATCATCTACTGCTTTTATGCCATTAGGATACTGTTTCGTAACATTTGTTAGTTGTATCATTTTTATACTCCTTTATTCCAGCTTACTAGAGTTAGCTTGACGTCCACTTCGCTTATCTCTTACAGTCCCAAAGCACTTTGTGACACGCTCAGTGATTCAAGCCATAACACCCTTACTCGTACTATAAATGAATCAATTTACTCAACCCTATATTCTAGTTTAACATTTATTGATTAATAACCAATCTCAAAATAATGGCATTTTAATGTCAATTAATCTTGTAAACGCAATTTCAAATAAGCATCAATAAAGGAATCAATGTCACCGTCCATAACAGCTTGCGTATTCCCCACATCAAAATTTGTTCGATGATCTTTAACCATTGAATACGGATGAAAAACATAAGATCTAATCTGAGAACCCCACGCAATATCACGTTGTTCCCCTTTAATTTCAGCTAATGCTTGGGCTTGTTTTTCTTGCTCTAATTGGTAGAGTTTTGCTTTCAATAAATTCATCGCTAAATCTCGGTTTTGGAATTGCGAACGTTGTGATTGACTTTGCGTCACAATACCTGTCGGAATATGCGTAATTCGAACAGCAGAACTTGTTTTATTGATATGCTGACCACCGGCTCCACTTGCACGATAAGTATCAATGCGTAAATCATCTGGATTAATATCAATTTCAATCGTATCATCTATCAGTGGCGTCACTTCAACTGACGCAAATGATGTATGGCGTCGGCTATTTGAATCAAAAGGAGAAATACGCACAAGACGATGCACGCCTTTTTCAGATTTCAAATATCCATACGCATTATGCCCTTTTATCTCCAAAGTCACACTTTTTATGCCAGCTTCATCACCGTCTTGATAATCGACCATTTCAATTTGAAATCCTTTTTTATCTGCCCAACGCTGATACATTCGCAAAAGCATACTACCCCAATCTTGAGATTCTGTTCCGCCAGCACCTGGGTGAATTTCTAATAACGCATCATTTGCGTCATGCGGTTCTGACAATAATAACTTCATTTGAAACTGAGTAATTTTATCATTTAACACTTCGACTAGCGTGATTGCTTCCCTTAGTAATGTTTCATCTTTCGACTCATCGTATAATTCCACAGCCATATCTAGCTCTTCTAACTGTTCTTCCATATGATGAATCATTTGGTACGTTTCTTTTGCAATATTAAGTTTTGCAATCACTTTTTGAGCCTGTTCATTATCATCCCAAAAAGTTGGCGATGACATTTGATGCTCATAATCTGCAATATCTGCCTCAATTGCTTCTAAGTCAAAGAGACCCCCTAAAACTGTGAATTATTTGTTGCGTATTGGTTATAAATTGTTTAATTTCGTATAATTCCATAATTTCCTCTTTCTAAAAAATAGACATAAAGTTCTAACTAACGTAATTCAACTGAAGAAAGTTTATAATCTGATTGCTTCAATTGAACGGGTTCTTTAGAACATTATGTCCGATTTTATTAGGATAATGTTTATTGAATTCTTCTCAAACAACTATCCTTTTTTATTATTATCTAATCGCATCTGCCGGTGCTGGAGACGGAGCTGGACGTGCAGCTGGATTATTCACTTGCTCACGTTCAACATTTTGACGTACTTGTGCTTTCATTACAAAGCGTGTAATATCCAACTCAATAGCTGAAATCATCTCTTGGAATCGTTCATATCCCTCTGTTTGATACTCAGTCAATGGGTTTGTTTGTGCATAAGCACGTAAACCAACACCTTGACGTAAATGATCCATCATATCAATATGATCTGTCCATTTGCTATCCACTACTTTTAATGTAATGACTTTTTCAAATTCTGTAATTTGTTCAGGCGAAGCCAATGTTGCTAATTTTTCATCATAAAGAGCAACAACTTTATTGTATAAGTAATCCACTAATTCTTTAGCTGATTTGCCTTGTAAATCTGTTAGCGATAAATCGTCTGGGTGGAACAAGGCATTATGTGCGAATTCCATTAATCCCTCTAAATTCCATGTTTTCTTCTCACCCTCTGTCGCATAATTTACTTGAGATTCAATCGTACGTTTCATCATCGCTTTAATATATGGAGTTAAGCTTTCTTCCGTTTGAATCACTTGTAAACGTTGACCATAAATAACTTCACGTTGTTCACGCATTACTTCGTCATACTCTAAGACGTTTTTACGTGTATCGTAGTTGTTCCCCTCAACACGACGTTGTGCAGATTCTACTTGTTTCGATAACATACGACTTTGAATTGAAACATCTTCCCCTTCATCATCAGTCATGTTTAATCGTTGCCATAAAGCTTGAATACGGTCTGAACCGAAACGACGCATTAAATCATCTTCCAATGATAAGTAGAATTGTGATGCTCCTGGGTCACCTTGACGACCTGAACGTCCACGTAATTGGTTATCAATACGACGTGATTCGTGACGTTCCGTTCCAATAACACATAGACCACCTAATTCTTTAACGCCACTACCTAATTTAATATCCGTTCCACGACCAGCCATGTTCGTCGCAATCGTTACAGCACCACGTTGCCCTGCTTGCATAACGATTTCTGCTTCTTTAAAGTGATTTTTCGCATTTAATACTTCGTGAGGAATTCCTGCTTGTGTCAATAATTTTGATAAATATTCACTAGTTTCAACTGCAACAGTCCCCACTAAAATTGGTTGACCTTTCGCATGACGCTCTTGAATATCTTTAACAACAGCACGGAATTTTGTTTTTAAGTTAGGATATAATAAATCTGGTGCGTCCACACGTTGAACAGGACGGTTTGTCGGAATAGTCGTAACATTCATATTGTAAATTTCACGGAACTCTTCTTCCTCTGTCTTAGCCGTTCCCGTCATACCAGATAATTTTTCATACATACGGAAATAGTTTTGGAATGTAATAGTCGCCATTGTTTTAGATTCGTTTTCAATTTCAACACCTTCTTTAGCTTCAATAGCTTGGTGTAAACCGTCAGAGTAACGACGTCCTTCCATAATACGACCTGTAAATGGGTCAACAATTTTAACTTTTCCTTCATCAACTACATAATCAATATCATGAATCATAATATAGTTAGCACGTAAGGCTTGGTCAATATGGTGTACTAATGCCGTATTATTAATATCATAAAGGTTAGGTAAACGGAATACTCGTTCTGCTTTATCAACACCAGTATCTGTTAAAGAAATTGTTTTAGAAGTTAAATCAATTGTATAATCTTCCTCTTCTTTTAATCCCTTAGCAAAATAATCTGCACGTGTATATAGAGCAGTTGATTTTCCTGCTTGTCCTGAAATAATTAATGGTGTACGTGCCTCATCGATTAAAATTGAATCGACCTCATCGACTACTGCAAAGTATAATGGACGTTGTACCATTTGATGTTTATAAACAACCATGTTATCACGCAAATAGTCAAATCCTAATTCATTGTTTGTTGAATAAGTAATATCACAATTATACGCTGCACGTTTTTCTGCAGATGACATACTGTTTAAGTTCAAACCAACTGTTAAGCCTAAGAAACGGTAAACTTCACCCATTTCTTTTGAGTCACGTGTCGCTAAGTAATCATTAACTGTTACAACGTGTACCCCTTTTCCTGTTAAGGCATTTAAATACACTGGCATTGTTTCTGTTAATGTTTTTCCCTCACCAGTACGCATTTCTGCGATGTCCCCATTATGAATAACAAGACCACCTTGAATTTGTACTTTATATGGGAAAAGTCCTAATACACGACGAGCTGCTTCACGCGTTACCGCAAACGCTTCTACTGTAATATCATCAAGTGTTTCTCCATTTGCTAAACGCTCACGGAAAATATTTGTTTGACTACGTAATTCCTCATCTGTCATCGACTTATAACGAGGCTCTAATTCCATTACTTTATCTGCAATTTTTCCTGTTCGCTTTAATTCAGCTTTATCATTTTCAAATAAATTTTTAAGCATATTTGCCATTAATGATTGACTCCTTTATTTATACGTTCATATTTTTAAAGTTTCTTATTAAAAATGTATACTCACCCTAATATTGTAACATTATTTTTTACTATTGAACATTGTTTTTTCACGAATAATTCGGAACTTGGCTAATTATTTGTACCCTAGTGCATTGTTTCTCACTCATTCATTCCTATTAATCGTGAAATCTATTCCTCAACAATATTTTCTGATTGATTATTCAATAGGTTTCCCTTATATAAAAATAAACATAATGCCTGCTATAATGTATCCTAGCAGTCCCCATAATAATTGCTGCCCTGAATTTTGATTAGGCTGATTTTTCCCCATATTCTGTAAAGCTACACGATTATTTCCCATTAAAATAATAAAAAATAGAATACAGCCCACAAAGTAGAGCATCTGTATCCATTTCAGCAAAATTCCTCCCACCACTAATCCAATTAAAAAGATTAGTATTGAGCGTCCTATTTGATTCATAGCACTTCCTCCTCCCACTATTCTTTAATATTATATAATATTCATGCTCGTCACGCATCTAGTTTACTCTAGCTTCTATCGATACATTAAAAAAGCACAGAACATTGTCTGTGCTCACTCTGTTTATTTTATAAAGACCCTGTTTCAATTAAACCATAGCGTCCGTCACGTCGACGATATACGATATTAATTTCATCAGTTTCTGCATCAGTATAGATGAAGAAATCATGACCTAACATATTCATTTGTAATACAGCTTCTTCACTATCCATTGGCTTCAAACTTACTCGTTTAGAACGAACAATCTCTAATTCAGATTCTTTCGCTTCAACAGGTGTTTCTTCTACTGTAAATGATGCGTCAAAACCTTCAAATCCACGTTCTCTAGATTTATGATGAATTTTTGTTTTATATTTTCGAACTTGACGTTCTAATTTATCAACGACTAAATCGATACTAGCATATAAATCAGAAGTAGTTTCTTCTGCACGTAATACTAAGAATGATAATGGAATCGTTACTTCTGCTTTAGCCGTTTTATCTGGATAAACTTTTAAATTAACATAAGCGGTTGCTTCGGGCACATCATCGAAGAAACGTTCTAACTTAGCAACTTTTTTCTCCGCATAATCACGAATCGCTTTCGTTACCTCTATGTTTTCTCCGCGTACATTATATGTAAACATACAAATCCCTCATTTCCTTTATATTCTATTTATAGTATATTCACACTACTTAAAGTGTAATTAAAGATACTATTTATAAAAAGCATCTCTTATGCTTTGACTATATTATAACACATTTTTTTGTTTTTGAAAACGGAAACATTTTATTTTTGTAAATTTTTCATCTTTTTTCATTATGTCTAAACTAATAAATCTCTCGCTAATGTCAAACTCATACAGTGATTGACCCCATGTTGAAATAATAATTGTTTAGCTCGCATTAAAGTCGTACCAGTCGTATAAACATCATCAAAAATTAATATGTTCTTGGACAATTTCGCCTTTAAATTCAGTTCAAAAGGTTGTTCCAAAGCCAAACGTTCTTGTTTATTTTTCTTGGCTTGTTTTTTTCCGTCCCCCTTATAATTCAATAACAAAGTATAAGGTATTTTGGCTTGCTGCAATAAATATTCTGCCGGAATAAACCCTCGTTGCTGTAAGCTTTTCGGCGAACTTGGTAAAATAATCCACTGATAATCTTTATATTTGTGATAATAGTCGTTTAAAATAGCCAACATGACGGCTGCCTGTCTTGTATCTCCATGATATTTATAGTCGATAATCCACTCTTGAAAGGCTGCATTATAATAATATATCGATTCTTGTTGTAAATAATTGTCATCATATAGCTTTAGCCAATGTTGACAATCCAAACAACTATCCCCTTGCTCAATCGGGTGTTGACAATACCGACAAATAATTTGTTGACTAACATCACACCGTTCAAATTGACTCTGACATTTCTCGCATACAACCTCTGGAAAAATTCGTTTCAAGCTCCATAAATCATTCCATTTTATCGTTTGCTCAAATACTAGTTGGCATCTTAAACATTTTTGATTCATTCAGCAACAATCCCCTTTTTCTCGCCTCTTTATTCATCGTATGAATACTACGTTTAGCCATTACCATTTTTTTACTCACGCCAAAATGAGCATAGATTAATCGTCCTGTTGGAAATTGTGGATTCCTTCCCACTCTCCCACTCATTTGTATCAAGGCTGCCTCCGAATATTTTACATCTTCTGCACCTACAATCAATACTTGGCAATTTTTAAATGTAACCCCTCTTTCCAAAATAGTTGTCGTAATCAATGCATCTAATACCCCATTACGTAATTGTTGCACCTTTTCAATACGTTCTGAATCTTGAGAATGTACCACAGCAAGTTTTATATTAGTCACTTCTTCTTGTACCCACTGATAAAGTACGTCTGCTATTGCTATTGACGGCATAAAAATTAATTTAATACCTTCACCATGTAAAAAATCTAACAGCAATAGCCATAACTTTCCTTTTTTACGCTGCTGAATTTGTTGCTTCCAATCTCCTATCCAGCAAAATTTCGGTTCAGGCAATGGATAACCATGAAATCGTGCTGGCAAAAGTGCTACTTCTGCTTGTTTCGCTTTAATTTTATTTTGTAAAAATCGGTCTGGTGTGGCTGTTAAATAGATTTTCTTTCCTTTCGGCTTCAATGCCTGCTGAACAGCAAAATGTAAGCCGTCATCATTCGCCAATGGAAAAGCATCTACCTCATCAACAATAATCAAATCGAAAGCATGATAAAATTTCCATAATTGATGAATGGTAGAGACTACTAATGACGTATAACGATACGATTCATGGGTCTTGCCATGCAAAGTTATCATATCGACACCACTGAACGCTTGCTGCAAACGTGGTGCCAATTCTAAACATACATCAATACGTGGTGAAACTACTGCTACTCTACCTTGTTTAGTCAATACATGATTGATTACTTCAAAAATCATCTCAGTCTTACCTGCACCAGTGACGGCAACCACAATATCATCTTTTTTATAGTCAGCTACATGTTCGACTAATAGTGATGACACTCGTTGTTGCTCATTGGATAAAGTCCCTTGCCACTGCAAATACGAAGATGCATCTTTTTCATTTGAATCCAATAACTCACTCGGAAAACGGTATAACTTATCTTGCGTACTTAGGCGCCCTAGTTGAATACAATGTGTACAATATTGAATCGCTTGGTTGATTGTTTCAAAATGTTTCTCATTATTACATCGTTGACATCGGATTGAACCCTTTGTCTTAGTAACGGCATCGACAATTTCTATCTGATGATGATTCCATTCTGAAAATGGACCTATTAACTGTTCCAATTCATTTTGCGTCATTTGTCGACCTGCTAATACTCGTATATCCAACCACTCTCACCTCATATTCTAAATACACAAAAAGAGTAGAAATTGCTTGAACAATCTCTACTCTTATCACTATTTCGTATACTTTTTAATTTGTGGTACAACGTGTTCTCCTAACAGTGTTAATGTACGTTTAACATCTTCAAACGGTACCCCACCGAAATCAATTTGCCCAATGAAACGATTGTGTCCCAATTCTTCATACTGCTTTAGCAGTTTTTCTACAATAAATGACGGACTACCAACATTAATCATGCTCGACAATTGATTCGCTTGTTGAAAATCATTTTTATCAATCACTTGATTATTCGCTTGAATAGAACCCTCATTAACATAAGGATAATAATAATCAATCGCTTGTTGCGTCGATTCATGTGCAAATAAATATCCTGCAACTGCCACCTGTAATTGCTCCACAGAATGCCCTTCACTAGCTGCATTTTCACGATAATGTTGAATGAGTGAACGGTATCGTTCTAAATTCCAGCTATAATCCATAACACAAATCGCATCGCCACTACGCCCTGCTTTTTCAGCTGATTCTAAACTACCACCTATTGCACGCCAAATTGGAAGACCGTCCGACTGAATTGCTCGTGGTAAAATTTGTACATTATGCAACGGTGCACGATATTCGCCTGACCATGTAATAAATTCACGTTGATTAATCAGCTTTAATAATTGAAATTTCTCTTCAAATAATGCTTCATAATCATTTAAATCATAACCCAATGTTGTATAAACACCTGTTCGTGCTGAACGTCCACACATTAATTCCATACGTCCATTCGAAATTAAATCAATCGTGGCAGCATCTTCATAAACTCTGACAGGGTCTGCTACTCCAATAATCGTAGCACTAGAAGACAAACGAATCTTTGATGTTGCCTGAGCAATTGCTCCAAGTAGCACCAAATGTCCTTGACTAACGAACATTGGCTGATGTGATTCTCCCACTTGAAAAATATCAAAACCTGCTTGCTCTGCCAGTATAGCCATTTCAATTAAATTATGGATACGTTCAGCAGCAGAATATTGTTTTTTAGTAATTGGATCTGCTATATGATCACCTAATGTATATAAACCGAGTTGTAAACCTGTTGTCACACCTTTTCCTCCTTGATATTCTGCTATCCTATGGTGCATATCATATTTCAATCAAATCATGTACTTTCATCTTCCTTATTATGACAGAAATGTCAATTACTAGGCTGGAAAATTATCAATATGCGGTATAATAGCTAGTCCTTTTGCTTTACGTCCAGTATGTGCACCTACAACAGGACCTAAAGGACAAATAGTTATCTCAATCTCTGAATCTTCATCTTTTAATGCTTGTGCAATTTCTTGCACTTCACTAAAAGCATCAGCCTGTGCAAAAGCCACATTAACTCCTTTAACATATTGTTCTTTAGCCTGAGCAACCAATTCAAACCAACGTTTATATACTTTTTTATTAGTCCGAATTTTCTCGAATAATACAATCTTTCCTTGCTCATCAAAATATAAAATTGGACGTATTTGCAGCATGCTACCTAAAAATGCACTCGTTGCACTCAAGCGTCCACCTTTTACTAAGTTCGATAAATCTTCAACCATAAAATAAATACGAATATTATCAGCTAACCATGTCAATTTTTCAGCAATCACATCAGCTGTTTCGCCACGATTAATTAAAGTTACAGCTGCATTCACTAAACCTTGCATTCCAACAGCTGCACCTTTGGAATCAATACAATGAATCGTTAATTTGTCACGATACTCATTCGTCACCATTACAGCAGATTGAAATGTCCCACTAATTGCAGCAGATAAATGAATACAAAACACTGTATCATAGCCTTTTTCAACTATTTTATCTAATAAATTATAATAACTTCCTACATTTGGTTGTGAAGTGGTAGGTAATTGACTTTCCTGTTCTAAGCGATCATAAAAAGCTACGATTTCTTCTTCTACGCCTGAATCATTCATTACAGTACCGTCATTAAAATTAACCATTAAATTAACCGTATAAATATCAGGATGTGAAAGTAGTTCAGCAGATAAATATCCTACACTGTCTACAATTATTGCTGTTTTCATTAAATTCCTCCTCTATTCCTTATCGTATTAACGATTAATCGGAATATTTACTCGTTGTTCTCCAATCTCCTGCCAATCAAATTGACCATTAAAGATAGAAATCAAGTAATGATTGACTGATTCAACTTTTAATAAATCAATTGCCAACTGATAACTGACTTTATCTGTATATTGTGTATCCAGCACCGTTGCCTCAATCTCTTGTTTTGATAGATGATATTGAAAAGTATCCACTTGAGCATAATTCAGTGTTAGCTCAATTATACTTTGTGTAATATTTTGAATCAACTCTGCTTTTACTAATGCTTCACTGACAGCACCACTATACGCTCTGACTAAGCCACCTGCACCTAATTTTGTACCACCAAAATAACGTACAACCACTGCTAAAATATTAGTCAATTCTTGCTTTTTCAAAACTTCTAACATCGGAACACCGGCTGTTCCCGACGGCTCGCCGTCATCACTCATACGTTGAATCGACGCATCTTCATTCAAAATATACGCACTACAATGATGATTCGCTTTATAGTGTTCTTTTTTTATTTGTGCAATATATAGTTGGGCTTGTTCTTCACTCTCAATTGGCATTAAATAGGTAATAAAACGAGATTTTTTGATTTCAATTTCATCTATAAATTTTTCGGCAATACTCCTATAATTTTGACTCATTCTTTTTCAATCCCATCTGCTATCGGTATAATCGCCATTCCTTGAACGCCACTACCACCATGTACTCCAACAACCGGTGTTAAATAACCAATACTGAATGAAATCACCTGCGGAAATAGTTCTTGCATCATCTTTTGAGCAGTTTTAGCTGCCTCTAAAGCATTGCTATGTCCAAAACGTACATGAATCCCTTTAGGATATTTTTCTAATGCTGCTTGAATTAAATCAGCCCAACGGCGATAGACACGTTTTTCAGTACGAATCTTCTCAAATAAGGCAACTTCACCTGTTTCAGTAAATTCTAATAAAGGTTTTATTTGCAGTAAACCACCTAAAAAAGCATTCGCAGCCGATAAACGTCCACCTTTTACTAAATTATTCAAATCTTCAATCATCATATAAATATGTGATTCTCTTGCCAACCATTCAAGTTGACGCACAATTTCATCAAATGAAAGTTCAGCTGCTTCATAAAAATGAAGTGCTTGTTCTAACATATTTTCAATTACAACTGAAGTTCCTTTTGAATCAATGCAAGCAGTTGTCAATTTCCCTTGATATTCTTGTAAAATCATATTAGCCGTTTGATAAGTTCCACTCAATTTGTTCGACAAATGAATCGCAATCACACTATCGTAACCTTGTTCCACTAAATGTTCTATTAGTTGGTAATACTCACCTGGAGACGGTTGTGCCGTTTTAGGTAATGTACTTTCTTGCTGTAACTTTTCATAAAAAGCAATGACACTCTCTTCGTCTGTTGTATCTTTAAATATTTCACCGTCAGCAAACTGAACCGTTAATATCACTTCATAAACATCTGGGTGAGCTTTTAATTGCTCATTAATCCCTGCAGTGCTATCAACAATAAAAGCTGTTTTCAACCTAATTCCCCTCTCTCAAATTTGCATTATCGTTTTTTAGATAAATGGTACATTAGTCGCATTAGACCAATCACAACGAGCAATGCAATCAATAACCAAAAAAATCGTAATTCCGTCCATATATAAGATGCAATCGCAAGTATTGAAAAAATAAAAGTAAAACTAATCATAGCATAGACCACTTGTTTTTTAGAAAATCCAAAACGTAATAATCGATGATGTAGATGTTCTTGATCTGCTTGTCCAATTGCCTTTCTCGTTAAAATACGTCTTAACATCGCATAACTAGCGTCAAATATTGGCAATAAATAGATTAATACAGGAACTAATAACGAGTATAAACTCGCACTTTTTAAATTTGATACTGATAGAGCAGCATACATAAATCCAATAAATAAAGCTCCTGTATCACCTAAATATATAGAAGCTGGTGCCCAATTAAAAGGTAAAAACCCCATAATTGACGCAATCAATAATAATAACATCATCAAAAAACTCATTCGAATCGATAAACTAAAAAAATAAGTAGTAATCGTCAAAGTCAATAAGCTAACTACTGTTACTGAACTGGCTAATCCATCTACACCGTCAATTAAATTAATGGCATTCGTCACACCAAAAATCCAAAGCATTGTCGCTATATAACTTAATATTTGAAATATACTTGGATCTAAATTTGGTAATAAAGCAGATGAAAATTCAATGCCAGCTTGAAAATATAACACATTAGCAGCTACTAAAATACCAATTGTCTTTTGCCAAGGTCTCAATTCAATCGCATCATCAATGATTCCAACAACCAAAACAATCGTTGATGCTAATAACAACCATAATTGATTCGGATTCGTTAATAAATAGGGCATCGTTAAAATAGAGCCTATCCAAAATGATAGATAAATCGCTACACCACCATAACTTACGGCTGTTTGATTGCCTTTTTGAATATCATGGGGATCCTTATCAAACAATTGAAAATGACGTGCAATATGACGAACCAGCGTAGTTAAAATAAATGATAGAAGTGTTACTTGCATAAAGGGTACTATTAACTTTTGAAACAATGTTATCACTCCCTTGTTTCGTTCGGCTTGACTTAACTTCCTTTAGTGGTTCAAGCCAAAACAATCTCACTATGTTTGGCTAACAATCTTTGCGCCTACTGTACTATTCCTATTTTTTCCAAAAATCATCATAAATCGTAATCGGTAAATGGCGTTTATGTTGAGTTTTCAAATACCACTGTTCGATAATTTGAGCATCTTTCTCCGTTACTGTCTGACCCGTTAAATACGCATCAATCGCCTCATAAGAAACACCTAAAGCTGTTTCATCTGAAATCATCGGTTTTTCTTCTTCTAAATCAGCTGTCGGCACTTTCAAATATAATGCTTCTGGTGCCTGTAAGGCTTTCAACAATTCACGTCCTTGCGTTTTATTTAAACGCCATAATGGCAAAATATCAGCAGCTCCGTCACCAAATTTTGTAAAGAACCCAGTTACTGATTCAGCCGCATGATCCGTTCCAATGACAGCTCCAGCTGTTTGCCCAGCAATCGCATATTGAGCCACCATTCGTTGGCGAGCTTTAATATTCCCTTTATTATAATCACTGATTGCTAATCCATTTTCTTCTAAATTAGCTACCAAAGCATCAGTTGCCGGTTTGATATTGATAGTATAAGTTTTATCTGGCTCGATAAACGCTAAAGCAGCTAACGCATCTACTTCATCATTTTGAACACCATAAGGTAAACGAACAGCGATAAATTGATATTGCTCATCATTGGTTTCAGCTCGTAATTCTTGTACGGCTAATTGTGCTAGCTTTCCTGCTAAAGTAGAATCTTGACCACCACTAATACCGAGCACATAAGTTTTAAGCCCTTTATTCGTTGTCAAATATTCTTTTAAAAAATTAATCGTTTTACGAATTTCTTCTTCTGGATTAATCGTTTCTACTACACGCAATGTTTCAATAATCTCTTTTTGTAATGCCCTCATGCTTTAGTCCTCATTTTTTTCATTAATTTTCAGTGACCGATTTTTCAACCTTTTGCCGAATTTCTTTAATACTTTCCATTTTTTCATCATATAATTTTTGCGATAAATCAACTGGATATTGTTCAGGATTTAAAATACGTTTATACTCATCCCACAATGCATTAATTGTTTCCTTCGCATACTGCTTGATTTCTTCTAATGTAGGTAACTCATAGACTAATGTTCCTTCTTTAAACACGTCTACTAATAAAGGCTTTGCAGTAAAATCTTTAACCGTTTTATTAATATAAGTATGAACTGGATGAAACATATATAATTCTTCTAACTGGTCTGGACGCTCTTCAATTAACGCAATATAATCACCTTCAGATTTTCCGTCACGATTTCTTGTAATACGCCACACTTGTTTCACACCTGGAGTTGACATTTTCTCAGCATTACTTGAAATTTTCATCGTTGGCACCATTGTGCCGTCTTCATCTTCAATACTGACCAATTTATAAACTGCCCCTAATGACGGTTGGTCGAAAGCCGTAATTAATTTAGTTCCGACACCCCAATCATCAATTTTTGCCCCTTGCATTCTCAAGTTTAAAATAAATTTCTCATCTAAATCATTTGAAGCAATAATACGAGCATTTGGGAAACCAGCTTCATCTAATTGTTCACGAATACGTTTTGACTGATAAGCCATGTCGCCTGAGTCGATACGCACTCCTCTAAAATTAATTTTATCGCCCATTTCTTTTGCCACACGAATCGCTGTTGGAACCCCAGAGCGTAAAGTATCATAAGTATCGACTAAAAAGACCACATCTTTATGTGATTCAGCATATTTTTTAAATGCCGTATATTCATCACGATACGCTTGAACCAATGAATGAGCATGAGTACCCGAAACAGGAATACCAAATAATTTACTAGCACGAACATTACTCGTTGTATCAAAACCACCAATATAAGCTGCACGTGTTCCCCAAATCGCTGCTTCCATTTCTTGAGCACGTCTTGTACCAAATTCTGACAATTTATCATTTTCACCAATAACACTACGAATACGTGACGCTTTTGTAGCTACTAATGTCTGATAATTCAAAATATTTAAAATCGCTGTTTCTACTAATTGGCATTGTCCTAATGGACCTTCCACTTGAATCAATGGCTCATTCGCAAAACATAATTCCCCTTCGACCAAGCTACGCACACTACACTCGAATTTAAATTCACTTAAATAATTTAGAAAGGCTTCAGGATACATATCTAATGAACGTAAATAATTAATATCAGATTCACTAAAATGTAACTCTTGTAAATAATGAACAATTCTTTCTAAACCAGCGAAAACAGCATACCCATTGTTAAATGGATTTTTTCTAAAATATGCTTCAAATACAGCATGACGATTAACAATCCCGTCATCCCAATACGTTTTTAACATATTAATTTGGTATAAATCAGTATGTAGCGTTAAGCTATCATCTGGGTGGATAAACATCTTTTATAAACTCTCCTTTAAACTTTTAATTCGTTTAACAAGTATTTTACCATGAAAAGAGTGAAAATAACAAAAAATCATCCCCTATTCAATAGAAATAGGGAATGAATAATATTCTTTTATTCAAAATGATCTAACATAATGAATTTTTCACTAAATAATGGACTTACTGAACGATTTTCATGAATTCGACGAATTGCTTCACCGACTAATTGGGCAACCGAAATCACTTCAATCTTATCAATCATTTTATCTTCTGATAATGGAATTGAATCGGTAATAATCACTTTTTCAATCGGTGCATCTTTCAAACGTTGTACTGCTTCACCAGAAAGAATCGCATGCGTACAGCAAATATAAACTTCACGTGCTCCTTTTTCTTTCAATGCTTTAGCAGCCAATGTAATCGTACCAGCAGTATCAATCATATCGTCGATAATAATACATTTTTTATCTTTAATTTCACCAACAATGTTCATGATTTCTGCCACATTTGGACGTGGACGACGTTTATCAACAATTGCGATTGGTGTTTTTAAAAATTCTGCTAATTTACGTGCACGTGTCACACCACCATGGTCAGGAGATACAACCACGCACTCATCTCCATCCAAATGATTTTCAATAAAGTAATTCGCTAATAATGGTGCTCCCATTAAATGATCAACTGGAATATCAAAGAAACCTTGAATTTGAGCAGCATGTAAATCCAATGCAACGATACGAGATGCACCAGCCATTGTTAACATATTCGCAACTAATTTTGCTGTAATTGGCTCACGAGATTGTGCTTTACGATCTTGTCTTGCATAACCATAGTACGGCATCACCACATTGATTGTTTTGGCACTTGCTCGGCGTAAAGCGTCAATCATAATCATTAACTCCATTAAATTATCACTTACTGGATAAGATGTTGATTGAACAACGTAAACATGGTCACCACGAATACTTTCTTCAATATTCACTTTAATTTCACCGTCTGAAAAATGTGAAATTGAAATTTCTCCTAATTCTAAACCGAGTTCTTTTGCTATCTTCTCTGCCAACGGACGATTGGAACTCAATGAGAAAATTTTTAGCTTTGGATCTTTATAATGTGCCTTTACCACGGAATTTACCTCCATTTTGTTTTTAAATTTTGATGACTACTTTTATTTTTTTTGCAATTTATCCCAATAATTTGCAATATTACGTTGTTCAACTCGCGAAATTGCCAATGCTTCTACTGGAACATCTTTTGTCACAGTTGTACCTGCTGCAATAAATGCTCGTTCACCCACTTGCACTGGTGAAACAATATTGGCATTACATCCAATAAATGAATTGTCTCCAATCATCGAGCGGTGTTTCGTTTTTCCATCATAATTAACAAAAATAGTACCGCACCCAACATTAATATCTTTGCCTAAATCTGCATCGCCAATATAAGTTAAATGCCCAGCTTTCGTATCATCGCCAATCGTACTATTTTTCACTTCCACAAAATTTCCGATATGAACATTTTTTCCAAGATGACTATTTGGTCTTAAATGAGCAAATGGGCCAATCGTAACACCTGATTGTACTGTTGATTGTTCGATAACCGATTGCGTAATTTGAACGTCCTGTTCAATTTTACTATCCACAATTTCAGAATTAGCACCAATCAAGCAATTGCTACCAATGACAGTACTACCTTTTAAATAAACACCTGGTTCAATAACAGTATCTTCACCAATCACAACATCAGCTTCAATCACTGTATTCAATGGATTAATAATCGTAACACCTTGACGCATATGTTTTTCATTAATACGCTGCATCATCAATTGAGTTGCTTGAGCTAACGCTATACGATCATTAACACCTAATGCTTCGTCCATATCTTCCATAATAAAAGCTGAAACATTGCCACCCTCTGCTTTTATCAATTCAATCACATCAGGTAAATAATATTCTCCTTGAGCATTATCATTCGTAACACGTGACAACATACGGAATAACATTTCATTATCAAAAACATACGTTCCTGTATTGATTTCTTTGATTTGTTTCTCTTCTTCCGTTGCATCTTTTTGCTCAACAATTCGTTCTACCTGTCCTTGAGATGAACGCACAATTCGTCCATAACCTGTCGAATCATCTGCCATAGCCGTTAAGACGGTTACATGAGAATTAGTTGATTCGTGGTAGGTAAATAATTGATTTAACGTATCACCAGACAACAATGGGGTATCTCCACAAATCACTAATGTTTGCCCTTTTTGATGTCCAATAATTGTTTCTGCTTGTAAAACTGCATGACCCGTCCCCAATTGCTCTTCTTGCAATGCGTAATCGGATTGTTCACCCAACACAGATTTTACTTGTTCAGCACCATGTCCTACAATAGTAACTATTTGATTAACATTACTCTCTTTTACTGCTCTAACAACATGCTCGACCATCGATAAACCACAAACTGGATGTAGTACCTTATACAAACTAGACTTCATCCTAGTTCCTTTACCAGCAGCTAAAATAACTGCTATTCGATTATCCATCTCAACACTCCTTATAAATAAGTCTGTTCAATTTATTATACCATGAAAATGGCATTACGATTGGCAAAATTTCTATTTTTTATCAAAAAAATTACCTAATTCGCTCTGTAATTCAAAATGTGACGTCTCTTTATTATAGACGATTTCCACTTTCAATAAAGAATCATAGCTCGGCAATGGTTGAGGGTCTTTATAAGTGCTCTCAACAAATACGCATTTAGCCACTGTTTTACAATCAAATTCTTCAATCAACGACATTAAACCTAACATCGTTCCACCATTGCGAAGAAAATCATCAATAATTAAAACACGACTACCTGGTTGTAAACTTGCTTTTGATAATTCCATTTTTGAAACACGTTGATGCGACCCTGAAACGTAGTTAACCGAAATCGTAGAACCATCCATATCAGATGAACTTCTTCTCACAACAACATGTGGAATATTTAAGTAACGTGCCACTTCAACACATAAGCCAATTCCTTTGGTTTCGATTGTCACCACTGCATCAAGATTTAACGATTGATATTTAGAGGCAATTAATTTCGCAATCGCATCTAATAATTGCGGTTTTTGTAACATATCAGCTAAATAAACATAGTTTCCTGGTAAAATACGTTTACCAGAAGATAATTCTGCTTGAATTTGTTCCATTAACATTCTTTCTTCTTGTTCCGGTAAAGTTGGTAAATAAATCATGCCACCTTGTACACCAGAAATCGTTTGAAGTGTTCCAAGTTGATTTTGTTGAAATACTTCACGAATAAAATCAATATCTTCACTAATTGAAGATTTTGCACAAGCAAAATAATCTGAAAAATAGGATAAACTGATTAATTGATTGGGGTGAGAAATAAAGTATTGACTAATGTAAACAATTCGCTGATTTCGTTTCGTTTTTTTAGATTGTTGCTCCATCCTTTGACCTCCTACAGCTTGTTTTATATCTAGTATATCAAAAGTACTAATGATATTACATATAATCTAGTGGAAAGTTCGTGAAATTTATATATTTTCACTTGATGAATCACAAATACCCCCAATCAATACGAACGATTCACCTTGATTGGAGTTCTATTTTATTTAAATTGTTCTGACCAAGCAACAGGATTTTGATACCATTCTTCCAATGTTGCTTTATACTCACTTAAAGATGCTTGTTCGGTTGCGACATCAATTAAAGCACGATAATTGGATAGCGTATATAAAGGAAGTTGATGCTTTGCAAATGCTTGTTGCCCTGATGCTAGTAAATAATTAAAAACAGCCACACAACCGAGTACTTCTGCTCCTTCAGCTTTCACAAATTCTGCCGCTTGTATTACACTTTTTCCCGTACTAATTAAATCTTCAATCATGACCACTTTACTATTTTGCTCAAGTTTACCTTCAATCGCACTTTTCGTTCCATGAGCCTTAGCACTCGAACGAACATAAATCATCGGTAAATTCATCAAATGAGCCACAAAAGCTGCATGTGGAATCCCAGCTGTTGCTGTTCCAGCAATTACTTCTACATCAGGAAAGTGTTGCTTAATTAATTTAACCATTGCTTGTGCAATTTCAAGCCGAATATCAGGATAGCTCATAATTAAACGATTATCACAATAAATAGGTGCTCTTAACCCACTCGTCCAAATATAAGGTTCTTTAGGATTCAAGTTAACGGCTCCAATCGCTAATAAATGTGCTGCTATTGTTTGTTCCATTTTAATTCTTCCCGTCCTTTATTAAATTCTTCTTTCATCGCATCATATACGGCAACTGGATTACTAGCTTGGGTAATCGGACGTCCGACTACAATATAATCACTGCCATTTAAAGCAGCTTGGTAAGGCGTCGTGACACGTGTTTGGTCATCACTTCCCATGACATAAGACGTATTACGAATCCCCGGCGTTACTATCACGATAGAATCATCTATCTGCTTTCTTAATAACTCAGCTTCTAAGGGCGAACAAACAATACCGTCAGCCCCAGACTCAATTGCTACTTGAGCATAATGGAGTACACTTACCTTTAAAGGAACTGAAATTAACAATTCATCTTGCAATTGTTCTTGAGATAGGGACGTCAATTGTGTTACTGCTAATAATTTAGGTTTGGGTTGTCCTTGAATTGTCCCAGACTCCAATCCACGCTTAGCTGCACGAATCATTTCACTCCCACCACTTGCATGAATCGTAACCATTGAGATACCTTTACTTGCAAGTATTCTCATCGCTGATTCCACTGTATTGGGAATATCATGTAATTTTAAATCCAAGAAGATTTTATGCCCTTTTGATAATAACTGTTCGATAAGAGCATTGCCCTCTTGATAGTAGAGTTCCATGCCCACTTTAATATTCAACGCTTGATTATCAAACTGACTTAAAAACGCTAAACACGCTTCTTGATTCGGAAAGTCTAAGGCAATAATCGGACTATTCGCTAACATTTTAACATCCTCCCTACAAAAAAAACTTTCTGGTACTCAAAAAGCCCAGAAAGTTATCTTTGTATCAGAAAAATATTATTCAACATTAATCAGTTACTTGAATGCTTCTCGAACATTTTTAAAGTACGCTGTATTCACAGTCATTTTACTCATCATTCGCCTTAAAGTCAATGACTGAATTAACAGATTAGTATAAATTCAAGTATTTATCTAATTCCCATTGCGTTACTTGTTTTTGATATGAGAAGTATTCAATTGTTTTTTCAGCAATAAAGTTTTGAGCAATATGCTCACCTAATGCATCTAAAATAACAGGTTCTTTTTTCAATTCTTTTAATGCTTCACGTAATGAACCCGGTAAATCATCAACACCCTCAGCTAATCGTTCTTCACGAGTCATCGTATAAATATTACGATCCACTGCTAATGGTGGTTCAATTTTATCTTCGATTCCTTTTAGCCCTGCTGCTAATAAAACAGATAAAGCTAAATATGGGTTGGCAGACGGATCTACACTTCTTACTTCTACACGTGTTGAATTTCCTCTAGCAGCTGGAATACGAATTAATGGTGAACGATTTTGCCCACTCCATGCAATATAAACAGGGGCTTCGTATCCAGGAACCAATCGTTTATATGAGTTCACTAATGGATTACAAATAGCTGTATATGCACGAGCATATTTTAATAAACCACCAATGAAGTATTTAGCTGTTTGTGATAAACCGTCTTCTGCCTCAGCATCATAAAAAGCATTTCCCTCTTCGGTAAATAACGATAAATTACAGTGCATACCCGAACCTGCGATACCAAATACCGGTTTTGGCATAAATGTAGCATGCAAATTATGACGGCGAGCAACTGATTTAACGATTAATTTAAATGTTTGAATATAATCACAAGCACGAATCGCATCACTATATTTCCAATCAATTTCATGTTGGCCAGATGCAACTTCATGGTGACTCGCTTCAATTTCAAATCCTAAATCTTCCAACTCTAATACAATATCACGACGGCAGTTTTCTGCTAAATCATTTGGAGCTAAATCAAAATAGCCACCTTCATCATTCAAATTCATTGTTGGTTTTCCATTTTCATCTAACTTGAATAAGAAAAATTCTGGTTCTGGCCCTAAATTAAAACTCGTAAAGCCCATATCCGTCATTTTCTTTAAAATACGTTTCAAATTACCACGTGGGTCACCAGAAAACGCTACTCTATCAGGTGTTTCCACATCACAAATCAAACGTGCAATGCGACCTTTTCCTTGATGTTCTTCCCAATTAAATGTTAACCAAGTCGAATAATCTGGAATTAAATACATATCACTTTCTTCAATCCGTACAAATCCCTCGATTGAAGACCCGTCAAACATCATCTGATTATCTAACGCTTTTTCTAATTGAGAAATCGGTACCTCAACATTTTTAATTCTTCCGGTAATATCCGTAAACATTAAACGAATATAGCGTACATTTTTCTCCTTAGCATCTTTTAAAATTGCTTCTTTAGTCCAAGTCATTCTTTTGTCCTCCATTAATGTTAAAATCTCATTCTAATATCTAATTCATCTTGCAAAATACGTCGTACATCTTGGTCTGTTAATAATTGATGAGTCGTTGAACTATCATTGTGAGTTATCTTATGATAATGTTTTTGAATACCTTTTAATGTCATTCCGTCATCAATCATATCCATTATTTCTAGCAAACGGTCAATATCATTCAATGAATATAGTCGACGATTTGTTTCAGTTCTTTCAGGTGAAATTAAATGATAGTCTTCATAATATCGAATTTGCCTTGCAGTTAAACCGGTCAATCTCATCACCGTTCCGATCGGAAATATGGCTAAAGATTTTTTTAATTCTTTATGTGCCATCATGATAACCTCCTAAAATTTTATCCTTATTATATGAGTAAACATTCCATGCGTCAACGAAAACCTTACTTACTGTGTAATGTTTTATTACATGTTGTATATGTTACAATTTTTTAAAATTTTTTCCTATCCGTGTTTCAAACTTAAGTTTTATGTTACACTAAGCTATAATATTAATATAATCGGAGGTTTTTATGCAACGAAAGATGCATCGAACTATGACTATTCTCACTTTGAGCGTATTATTGTTTGGCTTAATTTCTATTAATGCTTTGAAAGAAGAATCGGAGCAAAAAATTCAGAGTGATTTAGTAGAGAGTACTACTCAAACTACTACTATCACTCAAACGACTGAATCAGTCACTCATGAAACCACGACAGTAGCTGAAATCAAAAGTAATATTACTGATGTTTTAAATCATTCAAATTTATACGATAAAAAATTAGTAGATAAAATCTCAACATTAATCAAGGATAATTATGGTAATTCCTATTTTCAGGCACAAGACGATATTATTGACGCCATCAAAAATGCCAACATGGATATTGAAGAAAGTGGATTTTTATTCTTACCTAAGCATCCAGCCAAAGAAACAGATACTATCAATAAACAATTAGATATTCCACTCCTGCTCCAAAAAGATGTAAAATGGCGAACAACATCCTATGGTACTAATACAACCAATCAATTAGGAGAAAATGGATGTGCCATTGTTTCACTTGCAATGGTAGACAGTTATTACAAAAACAAAATTATTGAACCACAAGAAATTATCAAATGGAGTGGGAATGATTACTATCTCCATAATCAAGGTACTTCTTGGCAAATCTTCTATGATTTCGCTATGGAACATGGTTATTACTTTGAAAATTTTGGATCTGATTTTTACGCTGCCATGCAAGCCGTACAAGACGGCAAAGTAATTATCGCCTCTGTTAGTCCGGGTCACTTTACAGAAGTTGGTCACATTTTAATTATTCGTGGCTATGACGGTGAAAAAGTCTATGTCAACGACCCAAATGATAATGCTCAAAAAATGTTTAGTCTTCAAGGGATTGATTCTTCTATCTTTTTAAATGAAGGGCTGAATTACTGGGCGATATATCGATAATGTTTACCTGACTTAGTTCCCACGAAAAGAGGATTTCAATTATGAATTATCAAAAAAACACAACAATAGCTGCACAAGGGGCAGCTATTGGTATTTGTGTGTATTTAATTTTAGCCATATTAAAATTAATTGCTGGTCACTACTTTCATTCAATCTCATTACATGCTGACGGATTGAATAATTTATCCGATATATTTACTTCCTTATCGGTATTCGTCGGGCTTCAATTATCAAAAAAACCAGCCGACGATGATCATCATTTCGATCATTCAAAATTTGAAACATTAGCTAGTTTTATTACTGCCGTTATTATGTTTACAATTGGATTTGAAGTGTTTACAAGTAGTATTTCACGATTAATTACGCAAGATTACATTCAAACAGATATAAAAGCTATCTATGTATCTCTTATTTCAATGATTGTGTTATCTTTAACAAGACAATACATTAAAAAAATGGCAATTAAAACAAAGAGTCTTGGATTAAAAGCAACAGTTGCCGATATGAGAAATGATTTAATCATCAGTATAGGAACTTTGATTGGTGCAATGGGGACAAAGATTAATCTACCATTTCTAGATACCGTTATTTCAGTTATTGTTTCTTTATTAATTATTCGTACTGCTTTTGATATTTTTAAAGAATCTTCCTTTGTATTATCAGACGGTTTTGATAAAGAAGAACTTCAAAAATATCATGCAAGCATTATTAAACATCCAAGAGTATTCAATGTTCCAAATTTACGAGCACGTTTAAGTGGTAATAAAATATATGTAGATGTTACCATTGAAATTGACGGAAATCTGTCAGTTATTGAATCACATAATATTACGGAAGACATTGAACGAATTTTATCGTATAATTATAGTGTGTATGATTGCGATGTGCATGTTGAACCATACCATCATAATAAATGACGAAATGAGGTAAAAAAATGACATCTGTTGTTGTTGTAGGTACTCAGTGGGGCGATGAAGGAAAAGGAAAGATTACTGATTTTCTCAGTGAAAATGCTGAAGTGGTAGCACGCTATCAAGGTGGCGATAATGCTGGCCATACCATCAAATTTGACGGTAAAACTTATAAATTACATCTTATCCCTTCCGGTATATTCGCTAAGGATAAAATAAGTATTATTGGAAATGGCGTTGTAGTCAATCCAAAATCAATTGTAGAAGAACTTAATTATCTTCATCGAGAAGGTGTTGCAACTGATAATTTAAGAATATCATCACGTGCTCACGTAATTTTACCTTATCATATTGAATTAGATAAAGCTCAAGAAGCATCTAAGGGAGATAACAAAATTGGAACTACCAATAAAGGAATTGGCCCAGCGTACATGGATAAAGCTGCACGTGTCGGTATCCGTATTGCAGATTTATTAGATAAAAGTATTTTTGAAGAAAGACTTCGCATTAACTTAGCTGAAAAAAATAATTTAATCGTGAAGTTGTATGGTGGTGAACCATTGAAATTTGAAGATATTTTCGAAGAGTACTATGAATATGGTCAACAGATTAAACAATATGTAACGGATACATCTGTTATTTTAAACGATGCGATTGACCAAGGCAAACGTGTATTATTTGAAGGTGCACAAGGTGTTATGTTGGATATTGATCAAGGAACTTATCCATTTGTTACATCTTCAAATCCTGTTGCTGGTGGAGTTACTATAGGTAGTGGTGTAGGCCCTTCTAAAATCGATACTGTCATCGGTGTATGTAAAGCCTATACTTCACGTGTAGGTGACGGCCCATTCCCTACTGAATTATTTGATGAAATTGGAAATACCATTCGTGAAGTAGGACGTGAATACGGAACAACTACTGGACGTCCTCGCCGTATTGGCTGGTTTGATAGTGTTGTTATGCGACACTCTCGTCGTGTATCGGGTATTACCCATTTATCATTAAATAGTATCGACGTTCTAACTGGTTTAGAAACTATTAAAATTTGTACAGCGTACCAAACAAGTACAGGTGAAGTTATCGAATACTATCCAGCAAGTTTAAAAGTCTTAGGTGATTGTCAACCTATATACGAAGAATTACCAGGCTGGACAGAAGATATTACTCAATGCAAGCGATTTGAAGAACTTCCAGCGAATGCACAAAATTATGTGCGTCGCATTACTGAATTAGTTGGTGTCAAATTAGCTACATTATCTGTCGGCCCTGATCGTACCCAAACAATGATTCTTGATTCAGTTTGGCGATAATCAATTCACAATATAACAAATACTCCATACTTAGATGACATTCTAAATATGGAGTATTTTAATTTATTATCCAAATGAATTAATCGGTGGTTCTGGCATATACGTCAAACTAGAAAATTTATTATACTCTTTTGTAAAGAGTAATCGTACTGTATCACGAGCACCACTACGATTTTTAGCTAAAATCACTTCAACACTATTATCCGGTAAATCATCTGTTTTTTCGGTTTCTTCATCGCCTTCTTGTTGATGATAATCTTCACGATATAAAAATGCCACAATATCTGCGTCTTGTTCTATCGAACCAGATTCTCGAATATCGCTTAACATCGGTCGTTTATTTTGTCGATGTTCTAATCCCCTTGATAATTGCGATAGAGCAATAATCGGCACACTTAATTCTTTCGCTAATTTCTTCAATTGACGTGAAATTTCTGATACTTCTTGTTGTCGGTTTTCTCTACCATTTCCCTCGATTAATTGCAGATAATCAATCACAATTAAACCTAAATCTGGATTTTCTTGTTTAAGCCTTCTACACTTTGCACGAATTTCATTCACTCGAATACCAGCTGTATCATCAATAAAAATCGGTGCATTTTTTAAAGTATCCGTTGCAACTGTCAAACTATTCCATTCATCATCAGTGAGTTGTCCTGTTTTTAAATTTCCAGCGTGAATATTTCCCTCAGCACAAATCATTCGATAGACCATATCAATGGCACCCATTTCAAGCGAGAAAATAACAACTGGCACTTTTGATTTCGTCCCAACATTTTGTGCAATATTTAAAGCAAATGCTGTTTTACCAACAGACGGACGAGCAGCTAAAATAATTAGTTGGTCAGGTTGAAATCCACTTGTAAGCCTATCTAAATCAATATATCCAGACGGCAATCCTACAATTTCTCGTTTCTCTTCTGAGAGTTTAATAATTCTATCAAACGCTTCTTTAATTAAACGATTCATCTCTTGTGGCTTATTACTTTGATTATTTTCACCGATAGATAAAATTAGCTTTTCACTTCGGTCTAACACATCTTGAATATTTTCTTCTGCTTGAAAAGCGTCCGACATAATCGTTGTTGATGCCGCAATTAATTTCCGTAAAATGGATTGATTTTTTACAGTGACTGCATACGTTTCAGTATAGTAGACAGACGGTGCTCTCGAAATAATTTCAGCTAAATATTCTTCACCACCTGCATTTTCTAGTGCATCTGTGGCATTCAAAGAAATCATCAATGTACCGTAGTCGAATGAACCATCTCGGTCAAATACACGCTCCATTGCCTCAAAAATTAATTGATGTGCTCGCTTATAAAAATCATCTACTTGTAAAATAGCTTGTACCGTTCCAATTTTTGTTGGATCAATTAATAATGCCCCTAATACTGATTGCTCAGCTAAAATATCATGTGGCATTTCACGTTCTTCTGATAATAATTGCACAATAACACCTTCTTTCTTAACCCTTAATAAGTGTACTAAAATATACATTAACTTGCAATGTATAAACAATTAAAAAGAAACGACAGTCACTGACACTATCGTTTCTCTATTTCAACTCTAAGCTTCAACTACATGAACATTAATCTTCGCTGTCACATCATGATGTAATTTAACTTCAACATGATGATAACCTAATGCAGATAAGTTTTGTTCTAATTGAATTTTACGCTTATCAATTTCAATTTTATATTGCTTATTCAATTCTTCTGCAATTTGTTTTGTTGGAATCGTACCGAATAATCTTCCGTCTCCAGCTTTTGCTTTAATCACAACGACTGTTTTTTCATCTTCGATTTGTTTCTTTAATTCTTTTGCTTCTTGTAATTCTTCTTCAGCTTTTTTAGCTTTAAAAGCATTCTCAGCTTTCAATTGACTCATTGCTGCATTATCAGCTAACTTTGCTAAACCATTTTTAATTAAAAAGTTTCTTCCGTATCCTTCTGATACTTCAATAACTTGGCCTTTTTTCCCTTGTTTTTTTACATCTGATAATAAAATAACTTTCATCGATTAATCCCGCCTATTCTCTATTTTTTCTAATAATAATTGTTTTACTTCTTCAACGGTAACTTGGTCAATCTGAGTAGCTGCATTCGACAAGTGACCACCACCACCTAAAGACTCCATAATTTTTTGAACATTGACTTGCCCAATACTTCTTGCACTAATAGCTACGGTATCAGCACTTCTACGATAAATAACGAATGACGCTTCTACATGTTTTAAATTCAACATATTATCTGCTGCTTGAGCTGCTGTTATGTTATCAATAATCGTTTCATCTGTTCCACATGAAATAGCATATTCATCATAAACAATTTCAGTCTTTTCAATTAAATGATTTCGTTTTTTAACGAGTTCTAAATCTTCTTTTAAAATCCGTTGAATTTGTTCCGTATCAGCACCTCGACCTTTTAAATAGCTCGCTGCATCAAAAGTACGTGACCCTGTACGATTTGAAAAATTATTCGTATCGACAATAATACCAGCTAATAATGCTGTCGCTTCAAAATGATTTAATGACTCAATCGTATTTCGCATATTCATAAAGAATTCCGTAATTAATTCCCCAGTAGAAGACGCATACGGCTCAATATAAGTTAAAACCGACTGAGCAGGAAAATCTTCACTACGTCTATGATGATCAATGATAACCGTATTATATCCTTTTAAAATCAGTTCTTTCGCTTCTGATAAAGATGGACGATGATGATCGACTAAAATAATCAATGTCTTTGATGACATATATTCACGCACAGAATCATGATTTAAAAAGATATTTTTCAAATTATAACTGATTTGTGGACTGGAAAGCAATTGTTGAATATCCGAATTAAATTGCGACTCATTAACAATGATTTTAGCCATTTTACGTTGTTCTGTCACAATTTTATAGATACCTAATGCCGAACCAATTGAATCCATATCTGGATAGACATGTCCTGCAATCAAAACATTGCTCGCTTGCTTAATTTGATTAATGAGTGCTTGATAAACTAATTTAGAACGAGTATTGGTACGATTCCCTTGTAGTTGTGTTTCACCACCATAAAATCTTGCTGATTCATCATTTGCCTTTACAACAATTTGATCGCCACCACGAGCTAAAGCTAAGTCTAAATTGAATTGAGCCTCTTTGGCTAAATCGCTGATCACAAACTGTTCAACATTCGCATAAGCAATACCTAAACTAAATGACAAAGGACTATTTTTTGAATGATAATCATCACGCAATTCACTAAAAAATTTGAATTCAAATTCCTCTATTTTTTCCAATGCTACTTTATTTAATAGCATCATATATTTATCATCTTCAATACGTTTCAAATAAACATCAAACTCTTGCGCCCATTCATTCAATTTCGTGACTAATGTTGCATCAAAATCAGCTACTTCTTGATCATTCAAGGATTGAACTAATTCATCATAATCATCAATCAATAAATAGCCAAAGACTAATTGATTATATTTTTTATATTCAATAATTTCATTTTCTTTTTCAAAATCAATCCAATAAATAGTCTTTACATCTGACTTATGTGCTATTTTATACGTTTTTCCTGAAAATTTTATAATATCCCAAGTATCACTTAAACTTAAAATTTTTGTAAATTCATCTGAAAGTTGTTCGAGTTTTTTTCCTACAATATCATTTTTATTAATAATGGATAGAGCAGAATGATTTCCCCATACCACACGATTTTCTTCATCATACATCAATATACCAATTGGAGTGTGATTCATGACATCATCTTTAATATTATCTAAGTTCATTACTAATTTACCAGCTACTTCATTAACGCTAAATATAAAGCGATTAATATTATAGGCTAATAAAACTACAATGAGTAGAAAGAGTACGAATAATAGAATCCCAATTTCCCACTTACGAACAAATGCAATCATCGTAATCAATAAATATAGGACACTCACACTATAAATTTGCCAACTAAAACTCAACTCATGAAATTGTTGTAATATTTTCAAAATCTTTTCTTTCTTAATATTAACACCTCTATTCATTGTATTAATTATACCATATTTTTTCATTTCATTCTATCTCTACTAAATTGTTTCACGTGAAACAAAAAAGGTGTACTCTGAAACAGAATACACCCTATCATTATTAGTCTTGTACTGTAAATGGTAATAAGCCCATAATTCTTGCACGTTTAATTGCTAATGTTAAAGCACGTTGATGTTTCGCACAAGTACCTGTTACACGACGAGGTAAAATTTTACCTTTTTCTGAGATGAATCGTTTTAATAATTCAACATCTTTGTAATCAGGATGATCAATATGGTTAGCACAGAAGAAACATACTTTTCTTCTGCGTCTTCCGCCACGACGTTGACCCATGTTTATTCCTCCTTATCGATTCTAGCTTTTCTAGAATTAGAATGGTAAATCATCTTCCGATAAATTTATCGGTCCACCGTCTGAAAATTCAGAGAATGGAGAACTATTTTGATTATAATCATTATTCAATGAATAATTGTTGTGATTTTGGAAACTATTATTAGATGGCTGAGAATATGAATTACCACCAAAATCATTTTGTGATCGTTGTTCACTTTGAGCACGAGTTTCAATAAAGTAAAAATTATTGACTACGACTTCTGTAACATAGACCTTTTGACCTTGTTGATTTTCATAATTCCGAGTTTGGATTCGACCATCGACTGCAATTTGCGAACCTTTTCTCGTATATTGAGCTAATGTTTCAGCTTGCTTTCTCCAAATCACACAGTTGATAAAATCTGCCTCACGCTCACCTTGTTGATTTTGAAAAGTACGATTTACAGCAAGTGTAAAAGTACCAACAGCTGTTCCAGAAGAAGTATGTCTTAACTCTACATCTCTAGTTAAACGACCTATTAGTTGTACATTATTCATTTCGAAATCCTCCTTCAAAGTGTTTCACGTGAAACATTATTAGTCTTCGATTTTAACGATCATGTGACGTAAAATATCACGACTAATACGAGCTAAACGAGCAAATTCATCAATACCTTTTGCATCTGTTGCTTCAACGTTTACTAAGTGGTAAATACCTTCTTTGTAATCGTTAATTTCATATGCAAAACGTTTTTTCGCCCAGTCTTTAGACTCAACAACTGTAGTTCCATTATCTCTTAAAATTCCATCAAAACGTTCTACTAATTCTTTCTTAGCATCATCGTTCATATCAGGACGAATAATGTATAAAATTTCATACTTAGTTGGTTGACTCATAACTGCACCTCCTTTTGGTCTTTTCGGCTCTTAATGAGCAAGGAGTGGATAGCATTGCTGCTAAATACTCACATTTCTATATTATACTCTTTTTAAAAATATGTTTCAACACATATTATGCAATTATTTGCGTACTATTCTTTATTTTTGCTTATTTTTTTGAATATTCTCAATTATTCCGATTATTCATCACTAACATCGATTGTTTCTACTTCTTCATCTAAATTATCTGAACGTAAAATTTTAGTTACAGAACTTACAATCGACTCGTCATCAACTCGAATCATTTTAACGCCTAATGTCGCACGTGATGTTTTTGAAATACTATCAACAGTAAATCGGATAACAATACCTTGATCCGTCATCAACATTAAATCTTCTGCCTCTGGATCATTAATCGTTACAATACCTGCTAATTTTCCACTCTTCTGACTGATTTTAGATGTTTTCACACCCATACCACCACGTTTTTTAACGGGATATTCTTCAGCAGATGTTCGTTTACCATATCCATTTTCAGTGACCACTAAGACTTCACTATTATCATCTAATAATGCAGCACCTACTACATAATCACTTGAACGTAATTTTATACCACGTACACCAGTCGCAGTTCGTCCCATTACACGAATATCTTCTTCGTTAAATACCATAGCATACGCATCATGCGTTCCGATAATAATATTTTTAGTACCGTCGGTTACGAGTACTTGTATTAATTCATCATCTTCTCGCATATTAATCGCACGTAATCCATTATTACGAATACTTGCATAATCACTCGCATGAGAACGTTTAACGACCCCTTGCTTAGTCACAAAGAATAAATAATTATCTTTAGTATCTTCTGCACGAATACAGATTAACTCTTTTACAAATTCATCTTTTTCGATATTGATTAAATTAACAATTGGCAAACCTTTTGCTGAACGTCCATATTCTGGGATGTCATAGCCTTTCGTGCTATACACTTTACCTAAATTAGTAAAGAATAATAAAGTATCATGAGTAGAACATGAAATCATCGACTTAATGGTATCATCTTCACCTAAGCCCATACCTTTGACACCACGACCTCCACGATTTTGTACTTGGAATTCATCTTCAGTCATTCGTTTAATATAACCATTATCCGTTAAAGCGATAAGGACATTCTCTTCTTCGATTAAATCTTCATCTTCAATATTGGTTAATTCACCCACACGTAATTCAGTACGGCGTTCGTCATTAAATCTTGTTTTAATATCTTGCAATTCATCTTCGATAATTTCCAAAATACGCACTTCACTACCTAATATTTCCGTTAAATGACGAATTAATTCCATTAAATCATTATATTCTTTATCAATTTTTTCTCTTTCAAGTCCTGTTAAGCGAACAAGACGCATATCTAAAATCGCCTGTGCTTGAATAGGTGATAAGTCAAAACGTTCAATTAAAGTATTTTTAGCCGTTTCTGGCTCACGTGAGCTTCGAAGTATCGAAATCACTTCATCAATGACATCTAATGCCTTACGTAATCCTTCTAAAATATGAGCTCTATCTTCTGCCTTTTTCTTTTCAAAAGCTGTCCTGCGACGAATAACTTCCACTTGATGATCTAAATATTTAGATAAAATATCTTTTAATCCTAAAATTTTAGGAACACCTTTATCAATGGCTAACATATTAAATCCAAAAGAAACTTGCAATGATGTGTATTTATATAAATTATTTAATACAACACTAGCACTCGTATCACGACGCACATCAATCACTACACGCATACCTTCACGACCTGATTCATCTGCGACATATGTGATACCTTCAATACGTTTCTCACGTGCTAATTCAGCAATTCTTTCAACCATTTTAGCTTTGTTCACACCATACGGAATTTCCGTAACAATAATCCGTTCACGGTCTCCAGATAATTGCTCAATTTCAACTCGACTTCTAACAATAATTTTTCCTTTACCTGTTTCATAGGCTTTTCGAATACCCGATTTTCCCATAACAATAGCCCCTGTTGGAAAATCCGGCCCAGGTAAAACTTCCATTAATTCACTGACAGTAGCATCGGGATTTTTCATTAAAATACTTAATGCATCAATCACTTCACCTAAATTATGTGGTGGAATATTCGTCGCCATACCGACAGCAATTCCACTCGTTCCATTAACTAATAAATTAGGGAAACGAGCTGGTAAAACCACTGGTTCTTTTTCTTCTTGCGAATAATTATCTTGAAAATCAATCGTGTCCTTATTAATATCTTTTAACATCTCTAAGGTGATTTTACTCATTCGTGCTTCCGTATAACGCATCGCAGCAGCACCATCGCCGTCGACTGAACCAAAATTTCCATGTCCGTCCACTAACATTTGACGATAACTAAAAGGTTGTGCCATACGAACCATTGCTTCATAAATCGCACTATCACCATGTGGGTGATATTTTCCCATAACATCTCCAACAATACGTGCTGATTTTTTATATGGTTTATCAGGTGTTACGCCTAATTCATTCATACCATATAAAATTCGACGATGAACCGGCTTTAATCCATCACGTACATCTGGTAAAGCACGTGAAACAATCACACTCATTGCATAATCCAAAAAAGATGTACGCATCTCGTCAGGTAAGTTTACAGCTTCAAATTCTCGCCGTTGATCAAATTGTTCACTCATACTTTTATCCTTTCATGCCCATTAAATATCCAAATTCTGAACATATACTGCATTTTTTTCAATAAATTCACGTCTAGGTGCCACTTCATCACCCATTAACATATCCATTACTTTATCTGCTTCGATTGCATCTTCTACCGATACACGCAACATACGACGATTTTCAGGATTCATCGTTGTTTCCCATAATTGCTCGTAATTCATTTCTCCTAAACCTTTATAACGCTGAATAGAATAACGTGCATCTGGATTATCTGCTTGCCATTGACGTAACTGTTCATCGGTATCTAAATAAATTTCTTTCTTACCTTGTTTTACTTGATATAAAGGCGGCTGAGCGATATAGACATAACCTGCATCTAATAAGGGACGCATATATCGGAAAACGAGCGTCAATAATAAAGTACGAATATGTGCACCATCGACATCGGCATCAGTCATGATAATTAATTTATGATAACGTGCTTTTGATACATCAAACTCACTACCAAATCCTGTTCCCATAGCTGTAAATAGTGAACGTATTTCTTCATTGCTCAATATTTTATCCATAGACGCTTTTTCAACATTCAAGATTTTCCCACGAATCGGTAAAATTGCTTGGAACATACGAGAGCGTCCTTGTTTAGCTGACCCCCCAGCAGAATCCCCTTCAACAATAAATAATTCGCATTGTTCTGGGTCTTTACTTGAACAATCAGCCAATTTCCCAGGTAAATTCGCTATCTCTAATACGTTCTTCTTACGGGTCATTTCACGAGCACGTTTAGCAGCTAATCGAGCCTTGGCCGCTAAAATTCCTTTGTCGACAATCACACGAGCAATCTTTGGATTTTCCATTAAAAATGTTTCAAATCCTGTTGCAAAGACACGTTCGGTAATCGTTCTTACTTCAGAATTTCCTAATTTTGTTTTCGTTTGCCCTTCAAATTGTGGGTCAGGGTGCTTAACAGATAATACTAAGGTTAATCCTTCACGCACATCTTCACCGCTTAAATTTTCTTCATTTTCTTTAATTAAACCGGCTTTACGAGCATAATCATTAATAATACGCGTCAATCCTGACTTAAATCCTGACTCATGAGTTCCACCTTCATGCGTGTGAATATTATTCGCAAAAGATAAAATATTTGTATGATAGGTGTCCGTATATTGCAACGCTAATTCTACTTGAATTCCCTCAACTTCGCCTTCTAAATAAATCGGTTCTTCTACAATTGTTTGCTTATCTTCATTCAAGTATTCAACGTAACTTTTAATTCCACCTTCAAAATAAAAACTATCCTCTGCTTCACGTTCTTCTCGCACATCTTTTATCGAAATACGCAAACCTTTATTTAAAAAGGCGAGCTCACGAATACGTTTCATCAATTTTGAATAATTAAAATCGGTAGTTTCTCTAAAAATTGTCGGATCTGGTAAAAAATTCACTTTTGTTCCAGTCGATTCAGCTTCACCAACAATTTTAACATCGTGAAGTACTTTACCACGTTCAAATGCTTGTTGATGTACTTTACCGTCACGCGATACTTCTACCACTACATGAGTCGATAAGGCATTGACAACCGACGCCCCTACCCCATGCAAACCTCCGGAAACTTTATAGCCTCCACCACCAAATTTCCCTCCAGCATGTAATACAGTAAAGACTGTTTCCATTGCTGGACGACCTGTTTTAGATTGAATATCTACCGGAATGCCTCGTCCGTCATCTACAACGGTAATACTATTATTTTTTTCAATGGTCACTTCAATATGCGTACAATACCCAGCTAATGCTTCATCAATTGAATTGTCCACAATTTCCCATACTAAATGATGTAATCCCTCACCACTCGTTGAACCGATATACATTCCTGGACGTTTTCTAACTGCTTCAAGTCCCTCTAAGACTTGAATCTGATCTGCATTATATTGTTGTTCTTTCGTCATATACAATCTCCCCGTAAAATATAATCTAATCTTTATTCATCCAACGATATACAGCTTACTGAATCAATGGGTATCCTTTAGAACTTGAACCGTTCCATTTTCAATATAAAAAATACTCGGATAATTTAATCGTTGCAACTTTAAGCCTTTAATTGACGCTGTCGTTAAAAATGTTTGTACTTTTCCTTCAATGTACTGCATTAAAAGATGTTGGCGATTATCATCTAACTCTGATAGTACATCATCTAATAATAAAATGGGATATTCTCCCTTTATCTGATTGATAAATTCAATCTCTGCTAATTTAATACTTAACACAATAGTACGCTGTTGGCCTTGAGAGCCAAAAAATTGTGCCGGTTGTTCATTCACATAAAAAATTAAATCATCTCGATGTGGCCCATACGCTGTTACACCCATTTCTTTTTCACGAGAGATTGCCTCATGAAAAAGTTTAGTTAATTGAGTATGTAAATGCTGTTTCTGTTCATAATTCAACTTAGAAGAACTAGAAACATACTCTAATTTCAACGAATCACGTTGATTTGATAAATTAAAATGAATCGGTTGTGCTATTTTTTCTAAATGCGAAATATAATTCAAGCGATAATTAATTACATTCACTGCTTTTTCAATTAATTGCTCGGTTAGAACCTCGAAGTAGATAGAATCAAAAGAGGATTGTCTGCCAAATTGTTTTAAATACTGATTACGCTGCTTTAAGATACGGTTATACTGTAGCAACTCCACCAAATAAATTGGTTGGGATTGACCTATTTCAATATCTAAAAAACGTCTTCTAAGTGCAGGTGACCCTTTGATTAATTGCATATCTTCTGGGGCAAATAAAATGACATTTAATTGTCCTACAAAATGACTGAGTTTTGCCTGCTCAATATGATTAACTTTGGCAACTTTTCCTTTTTTATTCAAAAATAATTCAAGGGGAAGTTCAAAATTATTGGTTTCTACTAAAGCACTAATTTTCGCTCCCTCGGCATCACTTTTAATCAGTTCATAATCTCGATTAGTTCGGTGGCTTTTTGCTAAAGATAATAAAAAAATTGCCTCAACGAGGTTTGTTTTCCCTTGGGCATTTTCTCCTGTAAATATCGTTAATCCGTCATTAAAAGTTAAATCTAAATGTTGATAATTACGATAATTTTGTAGATTTAATTGTTTAATTTTCATTCGACTAATCTTTTTGTACAACTGTAATGGTTAATTGTTCAGCAACTAATTCAATTACATCTCCATTGTATAATTTTTTTCCTCTACGTTGTTCCAATTCATTATTCAATTTAACAGTATGTTCGCTCAAATACCACTTCGCCATACCACCCGATGAGATAATCGACTCGTGTTTTAGTAATTGTCCTAACGTAATAAATTGGTCATGAATTTCAATTGTTTTTTGCTCCATATTTAGCCACCTAGATTCATTAATAATATAGCTTAATTATACCCTTTTTTATTCTAAACTACAAATAATAATAAAATAAAACGTGTTTTTCGATATTTTATTAATAAATAATATATTCCCCTTATTTAATACTATAATCGCTAAAAAGTAGCAAAATTTTCGTTTTCATCGAGTTTAATACTCAAGCAGATTGATTGATATTAGGAAAACAGGGCTGATATGATATAAATATGGAGGTGGCACAGCAAATGTATTATCTATTACTATTTACGGAGGGGATACTAACATTTCTTTCACCCTGTTTATTACCGATGATTCCCCTTTACATCACCTTTATAACAGGGCAGCAACAGGCATTCGTTTCCAAAAAGCAAATACTTTATCAACTTATTCAATTTATTGCTGGATTCACTTTAATTTTTATAGCATTAAATCTCTTTGTTACTACAATCGGAAAATATTTTCTGATGCATCGTTCAATCATCAATGTATTCATCGGTGTCTATTTAATTTTAATGGGATTTGATTTTTTATTTGGACAAACAATCATGTCAAAATTCATGTCGAATCGAATAATAAATTGGAAACCTACCAACAATCACTTTATATTTGGTGTGATTTTTGCACTAACTTGGACACCTTGTGTGGGTGTTTTTCTATCAGCTGTATTATCACAAGCATTACTTAGTCAACATCTATTTAATTCAACTCTTTTAATATTGGCTTATACACTAGGTTTAAGTGTACCCTTTATACTTCTTACCTTTTTCATGAAAGAAATGAGTCAATCACTAAAGTGGTTAAAAAAACAAATGCCAATCATTCACATTATCAGCTCTATTTTATTAATAATCATTGGTATTTTAATACTAGTCGGTTGGTATGATTATTTATTAACCTTATTAGTATAAATAATCACTGTCATTTCACAGAATAGGAGAGAAACATCAATGAAAAAATTACTAACTTATCTACTAGGATTTATCTTATTATTTACAATTACTTCAATCTTTTATCAACGAGCATCAAAAACAGAGATAAAACTACCTGAGAGTATTGTTTCTAGTGAAACAACACTTACAGAGATAGGAGAAAAAACAACCGAAACCATTGAAACGACTGTTGCTAAAATAATTGGCCCCGATACAACTTTTTTAGATGAACAAGGGAATATACAGCATTTAAATGATAAAAAAGGCAGACCAATGGTGCTCAATTTATGGGCTAGTTGGTGTCCACCTTGTCGTGAAGAAATGCCATTTTTCGCTAATGCCTATCAAACTTATCAACATGATGTTGAATTTATTATGTTAAATGCAATTGGTAGTCGTGATACTGAAACAAAAGAAGTAGCAGATTCCTTTTTAGCTGAAATGGGATTGGATTTACCAATTTATTATGATATTGATAAAAATAATCAATTCCTTTTCGGAGCAACAATTTTTCCGTCAACTGTCTTTTTTGATGAAACAGGACGTGCAGTCAAAACAATTCGTGGCATGATTACTGAAGAACAACTTTTTGAAGAAATTAATGCTTTATTAGGTCAATCATGATATTCTAACATCATAAAAAATAAAAGGGAGTTATCTGCTTGAAAAAATTAATTAACAAAATTATTTTGATTGTCATTATACTAAGTGTCAATTTTCCATCCATTAATGCAAAGGACTGGATATTACCAAAATTAGATAAAAAAGATACGTCTATTCAACAACTAGTGAAATTATTACCTCCACAAGCTCAATTAGATGATCCATTTTTAATATTAATTAATCGAGAAAATTTACTTGAAAGTGAGCCTTATATACCTTTTGTTTATGCTAGTAATGGACTTCCTTATCATGAAGCCTTGCAAGAACCCTTACAACAATTATTTTCAGCAGCTGAACAAGACGGATTTTATTATCAAATTGTTTCGGGATATCGCTCATTTTCGGAACAAGCTTATAATCGCGAAAGTCGTTATTATTCCTATATAAGTGAGGGACTAAGCGAAGCGGAAGCAACTTATCTAACTGATTTATTCTATGCTCCAAGCAATGGTAGTGAACACTCAAGTGGTTTAGCCGTTGATCTTTTAGGAATTAATTGGGGTGGAGAACTATCAGTTGACTATCAATATGATCCGTCTGCTATTTGGTTAGCAGAAAATGCACATCGATTTGGCTTTATTTTAAGATATCTAAACAATAAAACTGATATTACAGGTATTAATTTTGAGCCATGGCATTTTCGATATGTTGGAAATCCACATGCTACTTTTATGCATGAACATCAATTAACCTTAGAAGAATATTTAGCTCTCATTACGATGCGTAACGAACAATTAACTCATTAATTGATAAATAATCCCGTCAAGATAGGTAATTATCTTGACGGGATTATTTTAATAAAACGATTATCCATGAGTTCGAATTGGTGTTAATAATTGTAATAAATTATTATGTGCCAATTCACTTGGTGTAGCTAATTGAATCACAAATGGTCTAACAGCTGATTGAAATTGAATTTTCACATCTGCATTTTCGAATGCTTTTAAAGCGTCCTTCATGTATTCAGCATTGAATGATACTTTTATTTCTTCTCCTTCAATTCGTTCTATTTCAATCTCTTCAGCTACCATACCCATTTCATTTCCTTTTACAAATAAGTTCACTTCACCATTTTCAACAATCATTTGAACTGTTTTATTTGTTCCAGTTGAAAGTAAGGAAGTACGGTCAATTGAATTTAAAAATTGATTTGCATTCAATGTAATTTCCGATACAAATTTTGACGGAATTAAACGTTCGGCATCTGGGAAAATTCCTTCTAGTAAACGTGAATAGATTGTAATGCCGTCTAATGAGAAAATAACTTGTTGTTCGGCAACTACCATAGTTAAGTTTTGTTCATCTTCAGCAATACGCATTAACTCTAACATTGTTTTTTTCGGAACATCAATTGATTCAAATGGTAATGCTTGTTGCCCTTCTAAAAAAGGAATTTCTCTTTTACTTAAACGATGACTATCGGTTGCTACAGCAGATAAATAATCACCATGGTTTGTTAAATGAATACCTGTTAAAACAGGTCGAGTTTCTTGATTTGATGCTGAAAAAATAGTTTGAGCAATTAATTGATTAAAAATAGTCGTTGAAAAAGTAGCACTTACATTCGACTCAATCATTGGTAATTGTGGATAAGAACTTGCATCACCACCAACAATCGTAAAGATTGCTTTCCCAGATTTAACCGTAATCAAAAATTGTGAATTTACTTCAATTTCAAGTGTATTCATCGGTAATTTACGAACAATATCATTAATTAAACGTGCTGGTAAAATAACACTACCAGTTTGTTCAATATTTAATTCATTAAATTCATCTGATGCTAATAAAATACTCTCAATTGAAATATCCGAATTACTACCAATTAAAATTAATTTATCTTGTTGAACTTCTAATTTGATACCTTTTAAAATATCAATCGTTGTTTTACTTGGGACTGCTCGTGTTACATGCGATAGTTGAGTCATAAAGACAGAGCGTTTAATAGTAAATTTCATAAATAACTCCTTTAAATAAATAAATATATATTAATATAACTAAGTAATAATAATAATAAGGGCTGTGAATTGTGTGGAAAAGTAGGTTTAGCAACTGATTTTATCCATTTTTCACTGTGTAGCAGCATGTGAATGAAATGTGGACGACTATCAAAGTTATCCACAAGTCAACCTAAGTATGCGTCAATTGCTGTTTTAGCTCTTCGACATCTTGTTTGATTTTAGCATCGGTTTTTATTGTCTCATCAATCTTTTCATAAGCATGCATCACCGTCGTATGATTTTTATTTCCAAAATCTTCTCCAATTTTTGGATAGGAAATATCTGTCAATTCACGAGATAAATACATGGCAATTTGACGAGGATAGACGATATTTTTTACTCGTTTAGAGCCTTTGATGTCTTCTACAGTAATTTTAAAGTATTTTGCGACATGAGTAATAATATCTTCAATCGTTAATTTCTTTTCTGCTTTACTACCAAATAAGGCAAAAAGTGCTTTAGCAGCTAAATTGACGGATATTTCTTCACCATTCATGGCTGCGTAAGCTAAGACTCTCGTTAAAGCTCCTTCTAATTCACGAATGTTAGAATCAACATTATTCGCTATATAGGTTAATGCCTCAGACGGTATATCTAAATTATCATTTAATGCTTTTCTTCTTAAAATAGCAATTCGCGTTTCTAAGTCTGGGGGGGTAATATCTGTTGAAAGTCCCCATTTAAAACGTGAAATCAAACGATCTTCTAGATTATCAATATTATTAGGTAGTCTGTCACACGTCAATACAATTTGTTTTCCTGCATTAAATAATGCGTTAAATGTGTGGAAAAATTCTTCTTGAATCCGATTTTTATTTGAGAAAAATTGAATATCATCAATGAGTAATACATCAATATCATCTCGGTACATTCGCTTAAATTTTTCCGTTGTATTATAGGTAATACTGGATACATATTCATTCATAAATGTTTCAGTCGTTACATATTTAATACGGGCAGCTGGGTTATTTCGTTTAATTTCATTTCCAATAGCTTGCATTAAATGTGTTTTACCTAACCCTACACCGCCATAGATTAAGAAAGGATTGTAGGTTTTTCCTGGATTATCACAAACGGCTAAGGCAGCACCATTGGCCATTTTATTTTCTTCTCCGACAACAAATGTATCAAAGGTGTAGGAAGGGTTTAAATTCGAATTGGCTGGTGTTACATTATGTATTTCAATATCATTCTGCAATGTATTGACTAAAAAATTATCGGGTGATACGGCACCGACCACAATAAAAATAGGTGTTAGTTCAAAGCCGTAGTGTTCGATACTAAATTGAATGATATAGCCGGATAAATTCTTTTCCCATTGTTGTTTTAAAAGATTATTTGGAACGGATAGAGTAATGGTATTATCGGTAATTCGAGTCGGTTTAACCGGTGCTACCCAATTATTAAATGATGTTTCAGAAAGTATTTCTTTAAAATATTGGGTTACACCAGCCCAAAATTCATCTTTGTTAATCATTCGCTCACCACACAGTCTGTTTTAAATTGATATGTTCTAGTATAGCATAAAATGAGAAGCTGTGGATAACTTTTCTATCCACAAATAAACAATTAAGTTATGAACAGGGAAGAATGGTTTGTGGATAAATTATGTAAGACGTCACGTTATGAACAAGTACTGTGTATAACGCAGTAAATGAAAAACTTGATAAAATAAGGTTTCTCTTACTTATACACATAAAATTGTGGATAAATTTATAACCTGTGAATAAGTTATAATATGTGCATAACCTTGTTAGTAAGTTGTGG